>CAYLJQ010000252.1:0-9107 GCA_964383955.1 uncultured Heliomicrobium sp.
GCATCCGGATGATATGGTTGAAACGCAGGCTTCGCGCGTGAAGTACAAAGAGCCGCTGGTGATGTTTGAAAACATCAACGGCAAATACAAAAACGTCAGCGCGGTATCTGGCGAAGTTTTCAAAAAGGATTTTCCCGCGCGCGGCGCTTCGTTTGGCGATTTCGACAACGACGGGCTGATTGACATACTTGTTGTCAACAATGGCGATGCTCCGGTGCTGATTCGCAATCAGGGCGGCAGCGGCAACAATTGGATTGGCTTGAATCTGGTTGCGGCAAAAGGCGGCAGCAATCCCGGCGCAGTCGGCGCGATGATTACCTGGACGGCTGGCGGCGTGAAACGTTCACGGCTGAAAACCAGCGGCGGCAGTTATTTGGCTTCGCACGATCCGCGCGAAGTTCTGGGCATCGGCAAAGCCGCCAAAATTGACAGCGTCGAAATCAAATGGCCGAGCGGCAAAGTGGACAAGCTGACGAATCCGCCGATCAACCAGTACATCAAAGTCATCGAAGGCGAGAGCGCGGTGAAGAAGTAGCCTGGGTACGCGATGCCTGCGGCTCGCGGTCTTGTTGATTCGCTCCTTTGGTTTTTATCGTGTCTCTTATCAAGCCCGCACGCTGGAAGCGATGCGTACCAATATTATGAACGGAGCAGAAAGTTTAATCAGCACCTTGGTTGGCGCAGGCGTGAACGTTTGCTTCGCCAATCCGGGCACAACGGAAATGCCAATGGTGCAGGCGCTGGACACAGTGCCGGGAATGCGCGCCGTTCTGTGTTTATTTGAAGGTGTGGCAACCGGGGCAGCCGATGGATACGCTCGCATGACTGGCAAGCCGGGCTTGACCTTGCTGCATTTGGGGCCGGGATTTGCGAATGGAATTGCTTATCTGCACGATGCTAAACGCGCGCGTTCACCGATTGTGAATCTGATCGGCGACCACGCTTCGTGGCATTTACCCGCCGATGCGCCGCTGACCAGCGACATTTTTTCTTTAGCCAATCCGGTTTCCAACTGGGTTCGCCGCAGTAACTCCGCCGAAGAAATCGCTGGTGATGCTGCCGAAGCAATCGCGGTCGCTTCAGCCAAGCCGGGCAGCATCGCCACGCTTATTGTGCCGCACGACGCGCAACTCGACGCTGCCAGCGGAGCCGTCGCCATTGCTTCAATTCCCACGCCGCCAACCGTCAGCGACGAAGCGATCAAGCTGGCTGCGGAAACTTTGCGCGGCGAATCAGCGGCGTTGTTTTTAGGTGCATACGCGCTGCGCGTACGCGGCTTGAAAGCCGTCGCTCGAATTTCTGCTGCGACTGGCTGCAAACTGATCTGCGAAAGTTTTCCGGCTCGGTGGGAACGTGGCGTTGGAACTCCTGTCATCGAACGACTGCCGTACTTTCCTGAAATGGCGATTGCCGCGCTGGCTCCTTACAAATCCATCGTTCTAGCCGGGGCGCGTTCGCCGGTTTCGTTTTTTGGCTATCCCGGCGTGCCAAGCTATTTCATTTCGCCGGAGCAAAATACTGTCACACTGGCTACGCCGATGGAGGATGTCGAATCGGCGCTGGAAGCGTTAGCCGACTTGCTAAACGCGCCGAGCGAGGTTGCGGTGAATTCGATGTTGCAACTTCCCACTCTGCCGATTGGCAAGCTGACACCGGAAACCTTGTCCGCAACGGTCGCCGCATTGTTACCGGAAAACTGCATCGTGATGGATGAAAGCAACACGAGCATGGGGCCGTTCACCAAACTGGCTCAATCGGCGAAACCGCACACAAGCTTGTATCAGCCGGGCGGAGCCATCGGCTTGGGATTTCCTTGCTCCACCGGAGCCGCCGTCGCTTGCCCGGATCGCACGGTGATCAATCTGCAAGCCGACGGCAGCGGAATGTATACGCTGCAAGCGTTGTGGACGCAGGCGCGCGAAGCCCTGAATGTCAAAACGATTGTGCTGAACAACCAGAGCTACCGCATTTTGGGAATCGAATTGATGCGCGCCGGAGCGAAAGAGTTCAGCCCGTTGGCCAAAAGCCTGATTGGTCTGAACAATCCGCCGATTGACTGGGTCAGTCTTTCGAAGGGCATGGGCGTTCCGGCTGTGCGCGTTGAATCGGCGGAAGCATTGGCGAAAGAATTGAGTCGAGCCCTGGCTGAACCTGGGCCGCAATTGATCGAAGCTGTTTTATAACTTGTCTTCAACTCATCAAAGAGGAGCACCTGCCATGAATTTTGAATACTCCGACAAGGTCAAATATCTGCAAAAGAAACTCTCGGCCTTTATGGACGAGTACATTTATCCCAACGAAGCCACCTATTACGAACAGAATCATTCGGGCGAGCGCTGGAAAGTCATCCAGATCATCGAAGACCTGAAGCCAAAAGCCAAAGCCGAAGGGTTGTGGAATCTGTTTTTGCCGGAAAGCTCATTTGGCGCGGGCCTGACCAATCTGGAATATGCGCCGCTGTGCGAAATTATGGGACGCGTGCCGTGGTCGGCGGAAGTATTCAACTGCTCAGCGCCGGACACAGGCAACATGGAAGTCATTTCGCGTTATGGCGGCGAAGAGCAGCAAAAACAGTGGTTGCGCCCATTGCTGGACGGAGAAATTCGTTCATGTTTTGCGATGACCGAACCGGAAGTCGCTTCATCGGATGCGACGAACATTCAATCCAGCATCAAGCGCGAAGGCGACGAATACGTCATCAACGGTCGCAAGTGGTGGACTTCGGGGGCGGGCGATCCGCGCTGCAAGATTGCGATCTTTATGGGCAAGACAGACACGTCGGCCCCGACACACAAACAGCAATCCATGATTTTGGTTCCGATGGATGCGCCGGGCGTCACTGTCCAGCGAATGCTGAATGTCTTTGGGTATGACGATGCGCCGCATGGCCACGCTGAAGTGTTGTTTGAAAACGTTCGCGTTCCGGCTTCAAACATTTTGCTTGGCGAAGGCAGAGGCTTTGAAATTGCGCAAGGCCGGCTTGGACCAGGGCGAATTCATCATTGCATGCGTTCCATCGGGTTTGCGGAACGCGCTCTGGAAGCCATGTGCCAACGGGTCAAACATCGTGTAGCTTTCGGCAAAACGCTGGCAGAGCAGGGAACGATTCGCGCCGACATTGCCAACTCCAGGATCGAAATCGAACAGGCCAGGCTGCTGACGCTGAAGGCCGCTTATATGATGGACACGGTTGGCAACAAAGCCGCTCGCGCTGAAATTGCGATGATCAAAGTTGTCGCGCCGAACATGGCTTTGCGTGTGATTGATCGCGCTTTGCAGGCTCATGGCGGCGGCGGCGTCAGCCAGGATTTCTTCTTGGCGAACGGTTGGGCGCATCAACGCACGTTGCGGCTTGCAGACGGTCCGGACGAAGTTCACCGCGAATCCATTGCCAAATTAGAATTGCGAAAAACGGAATAAGATTTGGCAGGTGGGCCGCCTATTTTGCCGGGTGGCCCAATTCGTGGATGGTGATCAGCGTGATAAAGGTGGAAATGCCATTTTCAACCGCGACCTTCAATAACGCCTGGTAATGTTTGGGCGGTGTTCCGTTTCCGGCTTTTATCAATCGCTGGTTAAACTCAGCCAAAGATTGTTTTCCCGTCACATATTCCGCCGCTGCTGTGGTGCCTTCGCTGTGCAGGCCAGACAGCACCATCACTACATTTCGGTTGGAAATGTTCGGGGTAACGGTGACAAGCGCATAATCTTCAATAAGTTTGCCGGATTGCGAATCAAAGCTGGCGCGATATTCCGCTTGTTCGCCGGGAAGAGGGTTCAGGTTTAGAACCGTCACCTGGTCTGTAAAAACGAACTCTTCTTTCGCGGGCAGGCTGCTTGACCAATTGTTCACCCAGATGCTGCCCAGCGCGATGATGTTGTGATTTTTCAAGTCTTCGGCGCTGACGGTCCGGCTTTGTTTTAGCGCAAAACTTTCCCCTACGCTTCGGAAAAGCTCTGTAATTCGATAAAGGCCGGTTGCTTCGCCTATGCCTGTGTACGTATCCGTGGTCAGTGTCAGGCGTGGATTGCTGATAATCCGAATGATGGATTTATTCGGCAGCTCATCAAAAATCGAGGCCAGTTGTTCGGAGGAAACCGGGATTGTTCTTTTGACAACCGGGTCTGGATCCGCCGAATTCAGAAAGCGAAATACTGGCGGATTGCTCAATACCGCCAAGGTGGGATCAGAACTTTGCAAAAACGGCTGCCAGACAGGTTTGTACAGTTCCAGCGTATTGCTTTTTTCTTCGGTTGCGTTCGCCACCTGCTGCCGTAAATCGAAATTCCAATAAAGAAGCCCGCCGATTGTAAAAAGTAAAATCCCAGCCACCGCGTGGGGCCAAAAAGCCCACTCGTTTTTTCCGATTAGTTTGCGTGACGTTGTGGTGACAGCCGGATTAGTAGCCGGTTCAATTTTTTGGGCTTCGTCGCCATCGAAGCTGAGCGACTGTGTGGGTACAGAGACAAAGCTGGGTTCATAGGACCCGACTGGAATCTCGATCCGAACCTTATCGCCAGCTCCTTCTTTCTGATAATACCGATCCAGCTTTTCGCGGACACCATGCGCACCCACCCGGACAATTGGGTCAGTTGCGGGGTTGTAGGAATTGTCACGGTTAAAAACTTCCCTACCAATCAGATATTCGTTTAGTTCGGCTCCACGACCTGCCAGGTGAAATTCACAAATCAAACTCAAAAATTTCTGTTTCATCGGCGCATTGGCAAAGTGTTTGCTTGCCAGGACGCGGTCAATCGCCTGCTTCATTTCATCCTGGCTGATGTCTGCCGATGTTCGGGGATTTTCCAGCCTACCCGTTTTCTGTTTCGGTTGGGTGCTCATAAGTTATTGATTGCATTACGTTATTAACCGGATGTGTAACCGTTACTAGCCGTAAGTCTGTTGACGGTGTGTTGGGGACGGAGTAAATAGCGATGCATCCACTGACGGCTGCATTATACCGAAAGTAGCTAGTTTACCAAGTTTTGCTGGAAATAAGTCTGATCTCGTTTACCGTAATTCGATCCTGAATTGCGGCTTTGCTGATTCCATTAAACCTCAATTTTAAGAAGTATGGTTTGAGGCTGTTCCTTTTAGACGCCCAACTACTGATGTGCTTTTAAGAAGTAATGTCTGTGGCCTGCTTTCCGATGGCCAAGTTTCCAGACGAGCCCAGTCCTTGAGCGCACGCGAAGTTAGGAACTAATTTTTAGGAGGCTATCCCAATGCGAACCAAATCCCAAACAGTTCAAAGCCATTTTGGGCTGTGGGCGCTCGCTGTTGTCGTTTCATTCACGCTCCTTTCGCAAGCTTTTGCGCAAACCACGACAAGCGCGACGGTACGCGGCACTGTCAAAGATCCGAATGGTGCGGTGGTTCCGAATGCGACTGTGACAATTACGTTTGTTGCGACGCAAACCGAACGATCAACCAAAACCAACAGTGACGGCGTTTATACATTTACCTCTTTGACGCCAGGCGTTTACACAATGACCGTTGAGGCCAGCAGCTTCAAAAAAGCGGTCAAAACCGACATCAACCTCAGTCCGAATGAGACTCGAGGGCTTGACGTTGATATGGCGATTGGAGCTGCCACGGAAAGCGTGACCATCACCGCCTCCGCAGTCGAAGAGATAAAGACTGAAACCGGCGAGCGGTCAAACACGATCAAGGCCTCCCAGATCGAAAACCTTTCGATCATCAGCCGAAACAGTCTTGAACTTCTTCGCATTTTGCCTGGAGTTGTCGCTCCTGACTCTTCAACTTATCAAGTGACAGGATTTGGCAACGCCGCACAATATGCGGTGAACGGCCAGCGCGGAGAAAACAATAATATCAGCGTGGACGGTTCGCGCGTGGTTGATATCGGATGCAACTGCGGCAGCATCGTCAGCTTGAACAATGACTTTGTTCAGGAAGTGACGATTCAGAGCAGTAACTTCGCTGCGGAACATGGCAACAGCGGCGTCCAGATCAGCGGCACCACCAAATCCGGCGGCAAAGAGTTTCATGGTTCGCTGTACAACTACACCCGCCACGAAGCGCTGGCGGCGAATGATCGTTTCAGAAATTATATTGGTGCGCAGGATCCCAATTCACTGGCTGCACAGAAACCTATCGGACGTTTTTATTATCCGGGCGGCACAATCAGCGGCCCGATCACACTGCCCAAGAAGGTCTTTGGTCCGCTGGGCGGATTCAATGAAAACCGCGACAAGCTTTTCTTCTTCGTGGGTTTCGAAGTCCAACGGCAGACGTTTGGCGCGCCACCAAAAATCTCCAATGTGCCAACGTTGGCGCAACGCCGAGGAGATTTTAGCGGCACCACGGTGAGAATCCCTGGCGGTTACGGTGCTTTATCCGGCACAAACGCTCCCAATGGAAATTTGGCTCCGTATATCAATCCAATTGGACAGGTATTGATCAATCTTTACCCGCTGCCGAATTCCAACGTTCCGGGATCGAATTACATTTCCAACATTACCCAGACGCAGCATCGTAAAGATTTCAAGTCACGTATAGATTACAAAATCAACGACAACACCAATCTTTACCTGCGCATCACGCGCGAGACGCAACAGAACGTCAATCCTTACGGGATTTGGTGGGGACCTTCGACCTTCGAATTGCCATCCGCCAACCAGGAAGATCAGCTTGGCCGTTCGGTCGCAGTCGGTTTGACGAAAGTCATCAACCCGACCATGACCAACGAGATCGTTTTCAGCGGCAGCAAGCTGAAACTGGACAATCAATACCAGGACCCGGACAAAGTCAGGCTTTCGACGCTGGGTATTGAAAACATCTGGCGCTTGCCATTCGACAACACGCAGTTTGGCAGGCAAAGCCCGTTTGTTTCGCTGTCATTGATCAGTTGGGCACAGGGCCAGCTCTGGTCACCCGGCACAAACCCAATTTTTGCTTACAATGACAGTTTTTCAGTCACGGACAACCTGAGCAAAGTTGCGGGCAGCCACACCTTGAAGTTCGGCGCTTTGATTGAACAAGGCAACAAGAAACAGAACTTCCAGGGCGATCCTGATTCGCAAGGGTTGATTGGCTTCAACAACTGGAATGGCAACGGCACGGGCAACGATTGGGGCGATTTGCTGGTGGGTCAATTAACCGACGTTGGACACGGCACACAGCCTCCGGTTGGTAACTACCGATTTTATAACTACGAATTCTACGCCCAGGATTCGTGGAAGATTCGCCCGAACTTTACGTTGGAATATGGTCTGCGTGCCACACACATGACCATCAATAAAGAACGCAAAGGTTTCGATATTATCTTCGACCCGCAAGCGTACCGGCGTGGAGCTGGCTACTACATCAACGGCGATCCGTTCCGCCCGAATGGGGTCCTTTCTGCTGCTCGAGGCGAAATTGACAAAGGGGCGATTAATCCACCAGCAGTGGAATGGGGCCCACGCATAAATTTTGCCTGGAGCGCGCTGAAGAATGACAGGCTTGTGATTCGTGGCGGCGCTGGCGTCTTTTACAACCGTGTGCAGGGCAACTTCCAATACGACGCGACTTTGCGCGCTGCGCCGAATGGAAACGTTGGCGCAACCCTCACACCCGACACCAGAATTCCAGGCACAAACGTAACCTTTGCCAACCTTGGTGGGTTAACGCTGAGCAACATGGGAGCCGTCACGGTCAATGGACAGCGAATTCTGGTTGATCCGTTGAAATTGGCAGCGGGCGGGGCGCAAATTATTTCGCCCGATCCCAACTCCAATGATTTCCCAACCACGTACAGCGCCAGCTTGAGCTTGGTAACTCGCCTGCCATTCCAAATGGTTGCCGAAACTGCTTATGTCGGAACTTTCGGACGTCACCTGGCTGCCCGATTGCCAATCAACACGATTCCTTTGGGAGCCCTGTTGCGAGGTGGGATTGCGGGCGATCCGGGTAGCACAATCAACGTCTTGCAGAATCCAAACTGCGATCCGGGCGCGGTTGATGCGAACGGCAATGTTACACGCAGAGGAAACTGCGTGATTGTCCAGCAGTCCGGCGTCAAGGTTGATTTGTCCAATCCGCTGCACCGCCAATCGCTGGATGGTGCTGTGGTTAACGGCTTCCGTCCATATCCCGATTTGGGCACTGTCCGTTACCAGCAATACACCGGCACGTCGAACTATCATTCACTGCAATCAACGCTCAGCCGTCAGGCTGGTAAGAATTTGCAGTTCTTTGCCACCTACACCTTCTCCAAGGTGCTGGGAACACGAGGCGGAGAATTCCAGAACCTCGATCCGCTCGATACGCGAGGTCGTTCTTATGGTGTGCTGGATTATGACCGCACGCATATTTTCAACCTGTCGTACAACTACAATCTGCCGAATTTCTCACCCAGCAAGAATGCCTTCTCCAGAGGCCTGTTGAATGGGTGGCAAATGTCGGGCATTACCACGTGGTCAAGCGGAACACCGGTAAATCTTCGTTTGACTGGAGACATTACCAATCTGGCCATCGCGGCGTTTGGTTCCGATGCCTTCCAGGCAGACAGCCAGTCCGCAGGTGCGATTGCTCCGGTTTTCAGCAGGAACCCAAATGTTAGCGGGAAGAATGTCGGCGAGAACGTTCTTGATCTAGGTGCCATCAACATTCCGGCTTTTGGCACAACGGGGCCGACGATTTCGCCGTTCTATTTCCGCACTCCAAACCGGCAGAATTGGGACATTTCCTTGTTCAAGAACTTCAAGTTCAAGGAAACCAAGAATCTGCAGTTCCGCGCTGGGTTCTTCAATGTTTTCAATCAAGCTTTCCCGAAGAACATTGACAACCAGAATGCCAGCAACAGCGACATTTACCTGACACTGGAAACCCGTTGCGTGCGAACTACCAGAAACATTGTCACGGCGGATGGAACAGTCACCAATTTCGTGGCGCAGTTTCCCAATGGAGTTGGCGGAACACAGGATAACAAGTGCGATCCGGCAGGAGGGTTCACCTTCTCGGATGCGACTAGAGCCAACTTCGGCAAGATCACGACCAAACGCGGCCAGCGTGTAATCGAGCTTGCTTTGAAATTCACCTTCTAAACTGCCACAACGCAAGTTAAAGCAGGTTGGATAACAGTTAACCCCACCCCAATAGT
>CAYLJQ010000253.1:0-9083 GCA_964383955.1 uncultured Heliomicrobium sp.
CTGTTCCGCTTGCCAGAAAAAGACCAAAAGCAAAGCCGCAGCAAAGTAAGACAAAGAACGTTTGACTGAATCAGCGCTCACGCAAAGCCGCAATAACGCCAAGAAGGATACAAAAGAATGATACTTCTTTGCGCCTTGGCGACTTTGCGTGAAATTGTTTCTGATAGGAATCGTCACTCGAAAGGATAATCAAAATGGCAATCGTCAAAGGCGGTAATTTCCTTTTTGAAGACCGTTCGCACGAAGAGGTTTTCACGCGCGAAGACATCAGCGAAGAGCAGCAGATGTTTGCGGGAGTTGCGGCAGAGTTTATGCAAAAAGAAGTTTTGCCGCGCGCTGAACAAATTTACGCCAAAGACTGGCCTGTGACGCGCGAACTGCTGTTGAAGGCTGGCGAGCTGGATTTGCTGCGGGTGGACATCCCGGAAGCGTATGGCGGAATGGGCTTGGACAAAGTCAGTTCGGCATATGTCGGCGAACAGATTGCCGTGATGCCTTCCTTCGGAGCTTCGCTTGGCGCGCATACAACGATTGGAACCCTGCCAATTGTGTATTTCGGCACGGCGGAACAACGCGCAAAGTATTTGCCGAAGCTGGCGACCGGAGAGTTGATTGCCGCCTATTGTTTGACCGAACCTGGTTCCGGCTCTGACGCGCTGGCCGCCAAAACCAAAGCCACCCTAAGCGAAGACGGCAAGCATTACATTTTGCGCGGGCAAAAAATGTGGATCACCAATGGTGGGTTTGCTGACATCTTCATCGTCTTTGCCAAAGTGGATGGCGAAAAGTTCACGGCGTTTATTGTCGAAAAAGGCCCCGGCGTTGTTGCCGGTCACGAAGAGAAAAAGCTTGGTTTGGACGGAAGCTCGACGACGGCGGTGATGCTGGAAGACGCCAAAGTGCCGGTTGAAAACCTGCTCGGCGAAATTGGCAAAGGCCACGTTGTCGCATTCAATATCTTGAACCTTGGTCGTTTGAAGCTGGGCAGCCGCAACATCGGCGGAGCGAAATTCGGGCTGAACAATTCCATTGCGTATTCCAAAGAACGTCATCAGTTCAACCGGGCCATCGCCAGCTTCGGCTTGATCAAACGCAAGCTGGCCGAAATGGCGATTCGCTGTTACGTAGGCGATTCGCTGGTTTGGCGGACACTCGGCGCAATTGACCGCTCGCTGGAAACTGTGGATTCCGCCGATCCGATGCAGGCGCTGAAAGCCATCGAACAATTTGCCGTCGAATGTTCGATCATCAAAGTCTGGACCAGCGAAGCGCTGGCCTTGGTCACAGATGAAACCGTACAGGTTTACGGCGGATACGGCTATTCCAAAGACTACCCGGCAGAACGCGCCTACCGCGACGCGCGCATCACGCGCATTTACGAAGGCACGAACGAAATCAACCGAATGATCATCCCGACTCGTTTGCTGAAAGGTTCGGCCAAAGATCGTTTGCCAAACCTGCATGAAGAAATCAGCGACATTCTGGATCGAACGATTACCGATCCCGGCGGCGAAGGATTGATCTTTGTTTACCGCTCGCTGAAAAACGTCAAGGAGATGGCCAAGCTGGCATTGGCCGCCATCGCTGAAAATCTGGGTGATAAGTTCAGTGAAGAACAGGAAGTGGTCGCCCTGGCAGCCGACATCGTCATCGAAGCCTACACCATCGAAAGCGCCTTGCTGAGAACGGAAAAGCTGATTGCCGCCAAAGGCCGCGAACAATGCTTGCTGGCAATTGATATGACTTGCACGTATGCCAGTGACGCTGTTGACCGGGTGGCCGTTGCTGCCAGCAATCTTGCTGCCGGATTGAACGAACCGAAAAAATTGCGCGAAGCCTTTGAACGGCTCTCCATTCACCGCCCTGTCAACACCATCGCTGCGCGTCGCCGCATTGCCGATGCCATGATCGAAGCCAATCGGTATTTATGGTGAGGCTGAAAATCGTTCGAGGAAGCGGGTATGCAGATTTCCAGCGCCGATGCCATACAGGAAAATCTTTTGCGGAACGGTTCGCCGCCCTTGGAACTGGATGCTTTCTTCGATCTGGCCGTGCGGTTGACGGTATCGCTGACTGAACTTCACGGGCAAACCGCCCGCGGGAATGCGCCGCTTCAAAGCTTTCTTGCCTCTCTCCTTGGCAACCTGAACAACGGAAATCCGGAAACATCAACGCCACTGTTTCGCGGCAATTCATTGGCGTATTTGTCGCCGGAACAAACCGGTCGCATGAATCGCGCTGTGGATTACCGTTCGGATTTTTACTCGCTCGGTGTGATGTTTTATGAATTGCTGACCGGCGCGCCGCCTTTTGTTTCTGAAGATTCGCTGGAATTGATTCACTGGCACATTGCCAAAACTCCCCCAGCGCCCGCCGAACTTGATCCGAAAATTCCCGAACCGCTTTCGCAACTGGTCATGAAGCTGTTGGCCAAGACAGTGGAAGATCGTTACCAAAGCGCAGCGGGATTAAAAGCCGACCTGGAACGTTGCGCCAGCGCGTGGGCGGAGCGACGTTCGGTTGCTGCTTTTCCGCTTGGCGAACGCGATTTCCCAGACCGCTTTTTGATTTCCCAGCGGTTATACGGCAGAGAGCCGGAAGTCGAACGTCTGCTTCGCGCTTTTGACGATGCATGCGAAGGCCGCGTGAAAACGGGAACGATGCTATTGGTCACAGGGTATTCCGGCATCGGCAAAACTTCGCTGATCCAGGAACTCTACAAACCTATTGTTCGGCAAAAGGGCTATTTCATTTCCGGCAAGTTCGATCAGGTGGTTCGCACCAATCCATTCGGCGCGCTGATTCAAGCCTTTCGCGGATTGGTTCGCCAACTGCTTACCGAAAGCGAAGATCGATTGAAAGTGTGGCGCGCTGATTTAACCGAAGCCTTGGGTGCGAATGGCGGCGTGCTGGCCGAAGTCATGCCGGAAATTGAATTGATTCTTGGCAAACAACCGCCGGTTCCTGCTGTCGGGCCGACAGAAGCGTTGAATCGCTTTCAGATGGTCTTTCAAAACTTTGTGGCGGTGATTGCTCGGCAAGAACATCCGCTGGTAATTTTCCTGGACGATTTGCAGTGGGCAGATTCAGCCACGCTGAGTTTGCTGCAACCGTTGTTGACCAGCGGCGAAATTCACGCGTTGTTCTTGATCGGCGCGTACCGCGACAGTGAAGTGGATGCCGGTCATCCGTTGACGCGCGTGCTGGATGAACTGGGAACCGCCGGAGCCGAACTTCACAGAGTTGTGCTGGGGCCGCTGCGACTGGCTGATTTGACCTTGCTGATTCGCGACAGCTTGCGCGGCTCGACCGCAGACGCCGAACCGCTGGCGCGGCTGGTGATGGAAAAAACCGGCGGCAATCCGTTTTTCGTCATCCAGTTTTTGAAGGCGCTGGAACAAGAAGGGTTTTTGAAATTCGACAGTGAACAAGCGCGCTGGGTTTATCAGATTGAATCCATTGCGCGCGCGCCGCTAACCGACAACGTCGTTGATTTGATGACGAAGAAAATTCAGCGGCTTCCCGAACGCACGCAACGCGCGCTGACGCTGGCAGCCTGCATTGGCAATCAATTTGACCTTGGCACGCTGGCAGTCGTTAGCGAACAAACCGAAAACGCCACTGAAGCGGATTTGCAGCAGGCAATTGGCGAAGGCTTGCTCTTAACCGATTGCGGATTGCGGATTGCGGATTGCGGGTTGGAGCGTGAAAACCATCATTCGAACAAAAGTGATCCGAACTTTCATAACAGCCGACAACCCACAGTTGACAATTTGCAGTTCGAATTTAATCAGCTTTTAAGAGCCAATAAGCAGCAATCAGAAGTTAATCCGCAATCCGCAATCCGCAATCCGCAATCTTATGTTTTTTTGCATGACAGAGTGCAACAGGCAGCGTATGCGCTGATTTCCGAAGCCTGGAAAAAGCCTGTCCATTTGGCCGTTGGCCGCTTGTTGTCAGGCAGCCAACAGTCCGAAGCGAAGCTGTTCGACGTTGCGCACCATTTGAATCTGGCCAGCGATTTGATCAATGACAAGACCGAGCGTCTGGCGCTGGCGCGACTAAACCTGAACGCCGCGCTGAAAGCCAAATCATCCACCGCGCACGCGGCAGCGCTGGAATACTTGCAAGCGGGCTTGAGCCTGCTTGATGAAAACAGTTGGAATTCGCATTACGAACTCAGTTTCGCGCTGCATCTGGAAGCCGCCGAATGCCGTTACCTGTGCGGCGATTTCGAACAAGCCGAACGCGAAATTGAATTGGTGCTGGCGCGCGCCGCCAACAAGCCGGACAAGGCGAAGGCTTATCGGTTGCGAATGGTTCAGTGCGAAAACGTTTCTCGTTACGCCGACGCCCTGGCCAACGCGCGCGAAGCTCTGGCGCTGTTCGGCGTTACGTTTCCGAATTCAGATCAGGAAAAACAGGCTGCGCTGGACAAGGAGATCAATTCCATTCAATCAATGCTGGGCGAACGCAGTATTGAATCGCTGATTGAACTGCCTACGATGACCGATCTGGATGTTCGGATGGTGTTGAACATTCTGACAACCATCTGGTCTTCGACCTACATTCTGGGCGATGCGATTTTAGCGCGATTGATTTCCGCCACAATGGTTCGACTGTCGCTGTTGCACGGAAACGCCGAAGAGTCGGCTTACGGATACGTTACACACGCCATCACGGTCGGGCCAGTCTTGCAGGATTATGAATCGGCTTACCAATTCGGCAGACTGGCGTTGGCCGTCAACGAAAAGTTCAACGATTCCAGGTTACGGGCAAAGATTCATCAGCAAATTCATGCGCATGTGAATCTGTGGCGAAAACCGATGAGCAATTGCGTCGCGCATGCCAGAGAAGCCTGCCGCAGCGGATTGGAAAGCGGCGACTTTCTTTATGCGGCTTATGGAGCAAGCACCGAAGCCTGGCCAGCGATGTTGGCGACACAGAATCTGGAACAGTTTGTCCGCGATCTTTCGCCGAATCTGGCGCTGATTAAAAAACTGAAGATCACCGGCTTTGCGGATTCGCTGAAACTTTTCATCAACTGGGGGAAGGTGCTTGGCGGAAGCATCGTGTCGCCGTTGTCGCTTTCTGACGAAAAGTTTGATGAAGACGAGTACGTTGAAACCTATCGCGGCAACCCGTTTTTCACGATGTTTCATGCCGTCGTCAAACTTCAGCTTGGGTATCTGTTTGGTGAATCCAAGCAGACAAAAGAAGCGGCACAGATTGGCCGTCCGAATTCTCACCATCTGTCAGGGACAATCTGGCCGGTTGAATTCGCCTTTTGGAATGCGCTGGCGCTGGCTGGAGACGCCAGCGATACGGAAATTGACGATGTGAGATTGGAACTTGAACAGGCGCAAAAATCGCTGGACGTATTGGCGGCCAGTTGCCCGGAAAACTTTTTGTGCAAATCGTTGTTGCTGTCTGCGGAAAGCCAGCGGCTGAAGGCCGACGAGCTTTCGAAGTTGGCGGCGATGGAATTTTACGAACGCGCGATTGCTTACGCCAACGAAACCAAAACCTTGCAGCATCAAGCGCTGGCCAACGAACTTTATGCACGATTCTGGCAGAGCCGAAAGCAGTCAAAGATTGCAGCGGTCTTTTTTACGACAGCCCGCGATCATTACGCGCAGTGGGGCGCAGCGGCAAAAGTCGCCGACCTTGAACGCAAACATCCTGACTTGCTCAGCCAGGCGATCAGCCCGAAAACTTCAAAATCGGCTGAAGTTATGGCGACGGAAGATTCAGTAGACACGCTGGATTTTTCGACTGTCATGAAAGCCGCGCGAGCCATCGCTGGCGAAATCGAACTGGACAAGCTGCTCGGCAAATTGATGCGCATCGTCATCGAAAATGCCGGAGCCGAACGCGGCTACCTGATTCTGGAACAAGACGACGAGCCTCAAATCCGCGCCGAAGGTTCGCTGGATTCAGCCAGGTCAAACAGAGCGGCGCGATCCCGCTTTCTCAATCACTGAATCTGCCGGTCAACATCGTCAATTACGTGCGACGAACGCAGGAAAATGTGGTTCTGGCAGATGCCGTCAGCGATGACCGTTTTGCGCGTGATTCTTACGTTGCGCGCCGCCGCCCGCGTTCTGTTTTGTGCGTTCCGGTGATGGATCAGGGACGGCTGCTGGGAGTTTTATACCTGGAAAACAATCAGGCGGCAGGCGTGTTTACGCCGGAGCGAATTTTGATTTGCCAGATGCTATCGGCGCAGGCGGCCATTTCGCTGGATAACGCGCGGCTTTACAGTGAAACAAAACGCGCAGAACAAATTCTGCTTTCAATCACGGAAGGCACTGCAGCAGTCACCGGCAATGATTTTTTTGCTTCGCTGGTTCGCCATTTGGCCGACACGCTCAATGTTAGCTACGCGTTTCTGACCCAGTGCCGAGGCGACCAAAAAACGCACGCGCGGACCTTGGCGTTCTGGATGAAAGACAAAATGTCCGACAACGTGGAATACGACATTTCCCAAACGCCTTGTAAACGTGTGCTGGAAGGCGAGATTTGCCATTACCCGACGGGGCTTCAACAACATTTTCCCAACGACCCGGACCTGGTTGCGTTGCAGGCCGAAAGTTATCTGGGAGTTCCGTTGCGCAATTTTTATGGCGCGGTTATAGGCCATCTTGCTGTGCTGGACGAAAAGCCCTTGCCGGAAGTGAAGCAGTATGAAGCGCTCCTGCGAATCTTTGCGGCCCGTGCCGGAGCAGAATTGGAACGGAAGTTTGCCGAAGATGAATTGCGCCGCGCGATGGCAGAAGTCGAGCGGTTGAAAAACCGCCTGGACGCGGAAAACGCTTACTTGCAGGAAGAGATTCGCCAGCAGCATAACTTTGAAGAAATCGTCGGCAGCAGTCCTGCGTTGCTGGGCGTGTTGCGCCAGGTTGAACTGGTTGCGCCGACGGATTCCACGGTGTTGATTCTGGGGGAAACCGGAACCGGTAAGGAGTTGATCGCTCGCGCGGTTCACAACCGCAGCCCGCGCCGCCATCGTCCGCTGGTCAAGGTCAATTGCGGAGCGATTTCTGCGGGACTTGTCGAAAGCGAATTGTTCGGCCACGTCAAAGGAGCGTTCACTGGGGCCAGCGATAAGCGCGTGGGACGGTTTGAGCTTGCCGATGGCGGAACGATTTTTTTGGACGAAGTCGGCGAACTACCGCCGGAAACGCAAGTCAAACTGCTGCGCGTGTTGCAAGAACAGGAATTCGAGCCTGTGGGCAGCAGCCGAACGCATCGCGTCAACGTCCGCATCATTGCCGCCACCAACCGCAATCTGGAAGACGCCGTGCGCGAAGGCCGATTCCGATCAGACCTGTTTTACCGGCTGAATGTTTTGCCGTTGACGTTGCCCTCGCTGCGGGAACGGCAACAAGACATCCCGCAACTGGCGCTTTTCTTTTTGACGCGGTTCGCTCGAAAGTTCGGAAAACAGATTGAAGGCGTTTCGCAGGAAACCATGGAATTGCTGATGAAGTATTCCTGGCCGGGCAATATCCGCGAACTGCAAAACATCATCGAGCGGGGAACCGTTCTGACAACCGGCAAGCTACTGACGCTCGACCGAGAGCTATTCCAAGCTTCGACAAGCGGGGCGGCTGTGACAGCCACCAAACATCAGACTCTGCCGCAACTTCCCCCTCAGCCAACGAACGCTGAACCGATGGCCATTGATGACATTCAGCGCCGCCACATTCTTACCATCCTGCAACAAACCGGCTGGGTCATCGAAGGCGAACGCGGCGCGGCAAAAATTCTCAACCTTCACCCCAACACGCTCCGCGGGCGAATGAAAAAGCTTGGCATTCAGCGGCCATAAGGATTTTTGTAGAGCAGATTTTCCAATCTGCCCAAAATCTTATTCATAGAATATTGGCAGGTTGAAAGATTCTTCCTACTTGAGAGACATGAGCAGGTTGGAAAACCTGTTCTACATTACCCACCAAATTTCGTGGGTCTTGCCACCGCCTACCACCATATTGACCCACCAAATTTCGTGGCCACCTTGTTTTATTGCTGAGCCCTTCTTTTCTGGCTCAGTCTAAATTCAGGGAAATCAGTCATTTAACACAAAAATTCTGTCTGAAGTTTCCGTGGCTTTGCGCTTGCACTAAGTCAAAGCGCAAATCTAGGAAACGAGGAAGCAGGATGCTGAGAATTTCAGAAGTTGAATTATTGGACGACGCCACGACGCTACGGATGGAGGGAGAAATGATTGGAGCCGGGGTCGAGGAAGTTCGCCAACTGATCGCGCAGTCGCTTGCGGCAGGGCAGCGGCTGACGTTCGATCTGGCAGAGCTTCGGTTCGTGGATCGGGACGGAGTGGCTTTGTTCAGAGAACTGGCCGGTCATCAGGTGCAATTCATTAACTGCTCGCCTTTTCTGAATGAACAACTGAAAGACGCAATCAACCCAATAGGAGAAAAGAGATGAATCCCCAATTCACCCTCGAAGATTTCGAATCTGTTGCCATGCCGCACATGAATGATTTGTTTCGCACCGCCCGCCGCGTTATCGGCAATGCCACCGAAGCCGAAGACGTTGTGCAGGAAACGTTTCTGCAAGCCTGGAAATCGTTTCACCGTTTCGAAGCCGGAACCAATTGCCGCGCGTGGCTGTTCAAGATTCTGTTTCACGTGGTGTCGCACCATCGCCGCAAATGGCTTCGACTGGGACAGGCTACAGAGCAGCAGGAAGAGATGATGGCCAAAGTGGCTGCCGAACAACCCATTCCGCAGCATTTAAGCGATGAAGATGTGCTGGCGGCATTTGAAAAATTGCCGGAGCATTATCGCGCTGTGGTGATGCTGGCCGATGTGCAGGAGTTTTCGTACAAGGAAGTTGCGGAAATTGCGGGCATTCCGATAGGCACGGTGATGTCGCGGCTGAGTCGCGGCAGAAAATTACTGCAAGGTGAACTGGCCGGATTCGCCGCCGCGTATGGCATTCAATTGGATGCAGCCAAATATCAGGTTGCGGCTGCCAGCTAGATCAAATGTAGGGCAGGTTTTCCAACCTTGCCTTTACCCACATCTTTTTGGCTCCGCGCTGAAGGCGCGATGGATATT
>CAYLJQ010000254.1:0-9056 GCA_964383955.1 uncultured Heliomicrobium sp.
CCTCCCGTTGAAATCAGACCCGCGAAACAAGAAGAACAAGCCAGAAAAGGAAAAAAAGGCAAAGTCAGCGACCCGAACTGAAAAGGACAAAAAGCCACAAAAGGGAAAGTCCGCCAAGACTCCTGTTGAAAAAAACAAGAAGCCGAAAAACAAAAGGCAAAAGTGAAAGCAGCGCTGCTTTCACTTTTGCCTTTTATCTTTACTCGATTGAGTTGCGGACTAAATCCTTCGCAAGCTGACGCTGCCTGAAACAGTGGAAATCTTCAGGTTGCGCGATCCATTGCCCAATCGGCCAGAAGCTTTGCGGCCAGTGCCGTATTTCGATTCTTCGATTTCCAGCGGAAAATCGGTTTTCAAGCTGCCGCTCATCGAAGAAAGCTTCACTTCAGCATCCAGATTGCCAGGCAGTTTGACGCTGACATCGCCGCTGACAGACGCAAACTCCATCGAACCTGCTGAGCCTTCCAACGAAACAATTTCGACTTCGACACTGCCGCTGGTGGATTTGGCGCTAACGGTTCCTTCGACTTTGCCGACATGCACATCACCGCTGACGGAACTGGCGTTGACGGTTCCGTTGACGTTGTTGACCGTCGTTTCGCCGCTGACGGTTTTGGCGGAAAGTTCGCCTGTAACGCCGGTGACGGTAACGTTGCCGCTGACGCTGGAAAACGAATTGAACTTGTATGCGGTGTTGCGCGGCACTTTGACTTCAAAGCGCACATCAACATTGCAGTCTTCGCAGCGTTCCGGATACTGCACGCGAACATCCACCAGGCCTCCAGCGCTACGGTCATCAAAACTGACTTTGTCACTGTCGCGGCCATGTTTGGTGCCGGTGACAATGATCGCCTGGCCATCGTATCCGGTAACCACCACATCGCCGGAAATGTTGCGAACGCTGACGGATCCGCCTGCGCCCAGGTTGTAGCTGCGCTGGAAATCCTGCGCCGCAGCCGTCAGGCCAACCAGCGCCAGCAAAATAGAGGAAATCATCAAACGAATTGAAAGTTTGTTCATAATTTGTACCGTTCCTTTCGAGTTTTTGGAGTGCGACGCTCTCGGCGTCGCTTTGATAGTCGTACAAGATAAAATTCTTTGTTTCGACCAAAGGCTGGTGAAGAAAGAGACTTCCAAAGCTACGCCGAAGACGTAGCACTCCAAATAGGTTCCGCCCACGTGAGTGGTTGCTAAGGGAGGAAGGTTTCAATTTGCCCAGAATTTTTCCCCTGGAGAAAATAACCGGCTGGCGGGCAGTATGCTGAGCGGCTATAATCTCGTTCGCTCAGCCGTCAAGCTGAACGGTTCAAGTGGTCAGGTCAGTTGCCGAAGCAGGCATAATCAGGCGGGTAACAATTTAGCGGGTATGGCGTCAACCGTATTGTCGTCGTTCGACCTTCGTCAACCGAAGCTCGTCGGCGGGGATCGTTCAACCGAAAGAGGGCGTAGAAAAACATGGCAATTGAAAAAAACAACGAAAAGATGAAAGCCGTAGAAGCGGCTTTGGCAAATCTGGAAAAGCAGTTTGGCAAAGGCACAGTGATGCGGCTGGGCGATCAGGGCACCGAAGATATTCCAGTCATTTCCACTTCCAGTATCGGAATTGACGCGGCATTGGGCGTGGGCGGAGTGCCGTGCGGAAGAATCATTGAAGTTTTCGGCCCGGAAAGCTCCGGTAAAACGACCTTGGCGTTGCACATTGTTGCAGAAGCGCAAAAAGCCGGCGGTATTGCGGCTTATGTTGACGCCGAACACGCGCTGGATGCGATTTATGCGCAAAAGCTGGGCGTGGACATCAACAACCTGTTTGTTTCTCAACCGGATTCCGGCGAACAGGCGCTGGAAATCACAGAATCGCTGGTGCGGTCAAATGCCGTTGATGTGCTGGTGATTGACTCGGTCGCGGCGTTGACTCCGCGCGCCGAACTGGAAGGCGAAATGGGCGACAGCCTGCCGGGCTTGCAAGCTCGACTGATGTCGCAGGCGCTTCGCAAACTGACCGCCGTCGTCAACAAATCCAACACCTGTCTGATCTTCATCAATCAAATCCGCGAAAAAATCGGCGTAATGTTCGGCAGCCCCGAAACGACGACCGGCGGACGCGCACTGAAGTTTTACTCTTCGGCGCGCATTGATATTCGCCGCATCGCCCAGATCAAAGACGGCGATTCGATCATTGGCAATCGCACCAAAGTCAAAATCGTCAAAAACAAAGTCGCGCCGCCATTCCGCGAAGCCGAGTTCGACATTATGTACGGCGAAGGCATTTCGAAATACGGCGAGTTGGTAGACATCGGCGTCGAAAACAAGGTTGTCGAAAAAGCCGGCGCCTGGTTTTCCTACAAAGGCGAGCGGTTGGGACAAGGCCGCGAAAACGCCAAGAACACGTTGAAAGACAACAAGGACCTGTGCGCCAGAGTCGAAGCCGAAGTCCGCGCTGCGCTCGGCATCGGCAAACTGGTTCCTGCAGCTCCGATTGCAGATGCTGCTCCAGCGCCTGAAAAGCCCGCAAGCAAACGCGCTGCGAAATCTGAAGAGTAGTAACCGACCGAGGGATTGAGGGACAGAGCGATTGAGGGAAAAGGGACTGACGAAAGAAGTCACTTATTCCCTCAGTCGCTCTTTCTCTCGATCCCTCTTTCTTTTTGGGAAGATATGGCAAAACGACTGACACAAATGGTTGATTGCGCGGGTTGAGCGTCAAAGCTCTCGCCGAGCACACTTGCCCAGGTTCTGGGCAGCTTACCGCGCCAACCGCATAATCCGAATCTTCTAGTTGGCTTCGATACCGCCGACGATGCCGCAGTGTATAAACTGCGCGATGATTTGGCAGTCGTTCAGACGCTGGATTTTTTCACGCCGATTGTGGACGACCCGTTTGATTACGGACGTATTGCCGCGCTGAATTCCATCAACGACGTTTGGGCAATGGGAGGAACGCCGATCACGGCAATGGCCATCACCTGCTTCCCGAAAAAAGGCGTGGATTTTGAAATCCTGGGTGAAATCATGCGCGGAGGTTTGTCCGTGCTGACCGAAAACGGCGTGGCGCTGGTCGGCGGCCACAGTGTCCAAAGCAATGAAATCATGTTCGGCTATTCCGTAACGGGCTTGATTCATCCCGACGAAGTCGCCGCCAACGCCGGAGCTAAACCCGGCGACGTGTTGATTCTGACCAAACCCATCGGAACCGGAGTGATTTCCACCGGCATCAAATTCGGCAAAGTTGGTTCGGACATTGCCGAAGCTTCCATTGCCGTCATGCTGACGCCGGGTCGCAAAGCCGCCGAAGCCATGCGCGAATTCGGCGTTCGCGGAGCCACCGACATCACCGGCTTTGGCTTGATGGGGCACACATGGGAAGTTGCCAAAGGTAGCGGTGTGACAATTGAACTCAACGCTCGGCAAATTCCACTGATTGACGGAGCCTACGAAATGGCTCGGCGCAAGATGCTAACGCAAGGTGACAAAACCAATCGCGAATACGTCGGCGATGACTTTTTGCTGGACACAGACATCACCAAAGAAATGGCCAGTCTGTTGTTCGATCCACAGACCGCTGGGGGGATGCTGATTTCCATTGCTGCTGACAAAGCTGACGCGTTGTTGGCTAAGCTGCAAGAAACCTATTCCGACGCCGCCATCATCGGGCGCGTGACGGAAAAAGGCGCGCGATCTTTGGTTGTGATTTGATTGCAAAAATATGGAGGGCAATGATGTGTAAGCATATAGTTGCAACGAAGCTATTTTTGTTAGTTGCTGTGTTCTCTTTTTTTGACTTTTCTGCCGTTTCGACTATTGCTCAGCAAGAACCAAGTTCAACAGACAACCTTTATGTCAAAGCTCTGAACGCTTACCTTGATGAAGCGAAACGTAAATATGCTGCTATGGCCACTCGTGATTATGACAACCTGCTCGTTTTAAGAAATGATGAAATTACGGAGTCTATGCCAGCCACGATTGGGACACATCGTATTACGTACAAAACCAACGAAGAATTGAAGGCAGAGTTTGGGAGAACACGCTCGAAAATTCCGATTACGATAATCCAGTCAATGAAGAATGAAGGAAACAGGCTTGTCATTCATATGAATGAATACTGGTTTTCGGCTTCGCGGAAAAAGTATCTACACGCGCTTGAAGGCGGATGTAAGGTTGAGTTCATGTTTGATTGTTCAAAAAAGCAGTTTGTCATTGAAAAAGTAAGCCTTTGGGGAGTCTGATGCTCTTGGATATCTTGCCCACTGATTCTTGAAGAATTGGTCGTTGAACAGATGGAGGTCACTGCAATGAAGTTTCGCATCCCGTTTCTGCTTGTTCTGCTTTTCGTTCCCGCTTTAGCACAAAAACAATCCACCAAAGACAACTGGCCTTCGTTCCGTGGGCAAAACGCCGCCGGAATCGCTGACGGGCAAAACCTGCCCGAAGCCTGGGACGGCGAAAAGGGAACTGCGATCAAATGGAAAGCTCGCATTCCCGGCTTGGCGCATTCCAGCCCGGTAGTTTGGGAAGACAAGGTGTTTGTTACTTCGGCCATCAGCAGCAAAGACAAGGCGACGTTCAAACCGGGCTTGTACGGTGCCGGTGATGCTTCGGACGACAAGTCCGTTCACCAGTGGAAAGTGTTTTGCCTGGACAAAAAGACGGGCAAGATCGTTTGGGACAAAGTCGCTTACGAAGGCGTGCCGCTGGAAAAGCGCCACATCAAATCTACCTACGCCAGTTCTTCGCCCGCGACCGATGGCCGATACGTCGTCGCGTTTTTCGGTTCGCAAGGACTCTATGCCTTCGACATGAAAGGCAAGCAGCTTTGGAAAAAAGACTTGGGACGATTGGATGTAGGCGCGTACGATTTGCCGGAATACGAATGGGGCACGGCCAGTTCACCAATCATTTACAAAGACCTAGTCATCGTTCAGTGCGACACTTCGAAAGAAGATTTTCTGATGGCAGTGAACATCAAAACCGGCGAAACCGTCTGGAAAACCGACCGCACCGAAATGCCTTCGTGGGCGACGCCGACGGTTTTTCAAGGCAAAGCCCGCACGGAACTGATCACCAACGCGCCGAACTTTATTCGCGGTAACGACCCTGAAACCGGCAAAGAGCTTTGGAAGCTTGGCGACAGTTCGAACATCACTGCGCCGACGCCGATCTTTTCCGGCGACTTAATTGTTGTTGCCAGTGGACGCCGCCCGACTGCGCCGGTGTACGTCATTCGCGCCGGAGCCAGCGGCGACATCACCTTGCCGAAAGACAAAACCTCCAGCCAGCAAATTGCCTGGAGCCGTCAGAAAACCGGTTCCTACATGCCTACGCCGTTGATTTATCAGGGATTGCTGTACGTGCTGAAAAACGAAGGCATCTTTACGTGTTTCGATCTGGCAACCGGCGAAGAAAAATATCAGCAGCGCATTCCCCACCAAGGCAGTGGCTTCAGTGGTTCGCCCGTCGCTTCAGACGGTAAAATCTATCTGCCCAGCGAAGACGGTGACATTTTTATTGTCAAAGCCGGAGAGAAGTTTGAGGTGCTTGGCAAAAACACCATTGGCCAATTGTTGATGGCGACGCCTGCAATTTCTGGCGGGATGATGTTCGTGCGCGGAGAACGCGATTTATTTGCGATTGGTCGTTAGTTCAAAGGTGGTGAGAAATGGCGACAGCAAAGCTTTTGATTGATTCCCAAGCAATGGTCGAATTGTTTCGGCAGGTTCGCCAGCAAACGATGCAAATCGTCGCGCCGCTGGAAATCGAAGATTACGTTATCCAGACCGCTGAGTTTATGTCTCCGCCGCGATGGCACATTGGCCACACAAGCTGGTTTTTCGAAACGCTGATGCAAAACTATCAGCAGGGTTACCAGATTTTCGACGAAGACTATCTGTTTTACTTCAACTCCTATTACGAAGGCTTCGGCAAACGCATTGAGCGCGCCAAACGAGGAACTAAATCGCGGCCTACGGTCAAAGACACGGTTCGCTACCGCCAGCACGTTGACGCGCAAATGCTGAAGTTCCTGGAACAGATTGACGGGCGCGAAGATGCGGCGGAGTTGCTGAAGCTGGTGCGGCTGGGCCTGGAGCACGAAATTCAGCATCAGGAATTACTGGTGTACGACATCAAACACCTGCTTTGCGATTTGTACGAAGCTCCGCCATCGGTTGCGCCGGTTGCCACGGAACAAGTCAGCGGAATGGCCGAGATCGAAGGAGGATTGTTCCAGCTTGGTTACGCTGGCAATGATTTCGCCTGGGACAACGAAAAACCTCAGCACACGGTTTTCCTGCAGGATTTTGCGATAGATCGCGCGCCAGTCAGCGTGGGCGAGTATTTGGAGTTCATTGAAGCCGGAGCGTATCAGGATTATCGCTGGTGGCTTTCGACGGCTTGGGAAGCCGTCAACCGTGAACAGTGGCAAGCGCCGTTGTATTGGGAACAACACGACAATCAATGGATGATTCGTGATTTTCACGGTTTACATCTGGCGCAAACGAAAGTTGGCGAACCGATCACACATGTCAGTTACTTCGAAGCCGCCGCCTTTGCCAAATGGGCAGGGAAGCGATTGCCCACCGAAGCCGAATGGGAAAAAGCCGCCTGCCTTGATCCGGCGACGAAAACCAAACGAAACTTTCCCTGGGGCGACGCTGCGCCAGAAGCTCAGTACGCCAACTTATCGGACAATCAGTTGTGGGGAGTCGCGCCGATTGGAGCGTATCCGAAAGGCAAAACCTTTTACGGTTGCCATCAAATGATTGGTGATGTTTGGGAATGGACGAGTTCGGATTACGTGCCGTATCCGGGGTTCAAAACCGAGTTCAACGAATATAACGACAAATGGTTTGTCGGCCAGAAAGTCCTGCGCGGAGGCTCTTTTGCCACTCCACGCATCCACATTCGCACGACATACCGTAACTTTTTCAATCCGCCGGAACGCTGGATGGTGTCCGGCTTTCGTTGTGCGAAAACCTTGTAAATTGCTCTCTTTATGAGAATTGGAATTGTTACTCCTGCTCCGCCGAATTCGCTGCAGGGGAATCGGCGGACGGCGCTTCGCTGGGCAAAAATCTTCCGCCAGCTTGGCCATCGCGTCATCATTGCGGAAAGCTTCGACGGTCAGCCGTTTGATATGCTGGTCGCGCTGCACGCCAAACATAGTTACGATTCGATCAATCGGTTTCACAGGTTGCATCCGCATCGTGTGTTGATTGTCACGTTGACCGGAACTGATTTGTATCGCGATCTTCGCCGCAGCCGCCAGGCGCAAGCATCACTGGAAATGGCGACGCGGTTGATCGTGTTGCAGCCCAAGGCGCTGGATGATCTTCCATCGCGATTTCATCACAAAACGCGCGTCATTCATCAATCTGTTCAACCCTTTTCAATTTCCAATTCGCAATCTTCAGGCTCACATTTTCAGGTTTGTGTGATCGGGCATTTGCGTGGCGTCAAAGATCCGTTTCGCACGGCAATGGCTTCGCGGTTGCTGCCGAAAACTTCACGCATACGGGTTGTTCAGGTCGGCAAAGCGATGGGCGAGCGCATTGCCGTTTCTGCCAGGCGCGAGATGCATTTGAATCCGCGTTACCACTGGTTGGGAGAAAAGTCAGCGAAACAAGCAATGGAAATCTTGCGCAGCAGCCAGCTTTGCGTCAATTCTTCGCGCATGGAAGGCGGAGCCAACGCCGTTTCAGAAGCCATCGCCGCCGAAGTTCCGGTCATCGCCTCGCGCGTGCCGGGTAATGTAGGATTGCTGGGCGAAAATTATCCGGGGTATTTTGAACCCGGAGACACCAAGGAACTGGCAAGCCTGTTACATCGGGCTGAAACGGACGAAAATTTTTTGGCGGAGCTAAAACTTTCCGCTCAGAATTTGAGGGGGAATTTTCAGCCGGAACAGGAACTGAAGGCCTGGGACAATCTATTGACAGAGCTTTTCGAACTTTGAGAAGCGTAAAACAAATTATCAGGACGATTTATCTTTAGTCATGCAGCAATTCTTTTTTCTTCACATCCCGAAAACGGCAGGCACATCGTTCAGCACGTTTTTGTGCGATCACTTCAATCCGGCTGAAACGCTTTTGGGCGCGTACTGGGAAACGATTCGTAAACAACCGATCAGCGAGCTTGGAAAATATCGTTTGATTACAGGCCATATCGGATACGAACTGACCTTTCAGTTGACCAACCCATTTGTCATCGCGATCTTCCGGCATCCGGTTGATCGGCTTTGTTCGGTTTACGAATACCTGAATCAGGTATTCGACAATGATCCGAACCTGGGCGATCCCGACCCGGACATCAACGCGTTTATTCAGCTTTGGAAAATTGCCGTCAGGCGTCCTTTTGCGGAGTTTTTGGACAGCACCGAAGCGCCTGTTCTGGCCGCACTGCTTAGAAATCCACAGTCGCGACAGTTGGCGCAATCAACGCCGTATTTGCTGAGCGATTTTTCGGACGAACAAATCTTTCAACTGGCCGCGCCGCGCCTGAAAAAAATTGATGTCGTTGGAACGGTAGAAAACTTTGCCGACGTTGTTACGGTAACGTGCAAAAAAGCTGGCTGGCCGTTGCCAGCGGACCTCACTCGCTTCAATCAAAACATCACGGAAAAACGCTCGGTACGCGATACGTTGGATCAATCCTTACGCAAAAAGATCGAAACGTTTGCCGCTGTTGACGTGGAAATGTATCAACTGGCCCAAAAGCGTCTTCTCGAAGACTTGCGGCAGTAAAAAGAAGTTTTTCTTTGGCTTCGATTTTTGCTCCACTTTTTCTTGTGTCCGAATTCGGGATAAAATCTTCCCGAATTCGGACGAAGTGCCTTTTGAAAGTCTTCCCGTACTTCTCCTAACCTCAGCAATCACAGTGTTTATTCCAAATCAGGGACAGGCACGAAATTTGGGTTAAAGATTCGCTGTTTTGCCGAAAATTTGCGGTTCAGGAGATCAAAATGGAAACCTTGCTTCAGGATGTTCGCTTCGGATTTCGCCGACTGATTAAAAGCCCAGCCTTTTCCATTGTGGCAATCCTCTCTCTGGCTTTGGGGATCGGAG
>CAYLJQ010000255.1:0-9043 GCA_964383955.1 uncultured Heliomicrobium sp.
TAAACAATCAGACCCGCGACGTGATGAAACTATTTTCCCCTCTGTATCAAGTCAAAGCCGGAATGCCGCCGCTGCTGTTAATTCAAGGCACGGCTGACCGGCTGCACGCGCAAGCCGTCGCCTTCCAAAAAGAGCTTGTAAAGGTAAAAGCCGATCACGAAGTTCTTGATGTAGGTGGCGCCCCGCACGGAATCGAAAATTGGGAAGGGCACGCCGAATGGACCGGATATAAAACGAAACTGGTTGCATGGTTGAAAGCGAAATTGAGATGAGCGAATTATTTTTACCGCACAGGCGCAGAGAGCCGCAGGGGAGTCGCAGAGTTTTTTCTCTGCGACTCCCCTGCGTTGCTCCACGCCTCTGCGGTGGATTGGTCGTTCTTTTCTGTGCGCTTACTGTTCAAGCGCAAAATATGCCCCAACTTCCCAAAGTCAGTTTCGATAACTTCGGCCCGGGCATCCGCGAACAGGTCAAAAAGGCTGACGAAGAGGTTCGCAAAAATCCGAATGATGCGAAAGTCCTTGGCCGCTTGGCGATGGTTTTGCAGACTTACGAAGAGCACGAATTGGCTGTAGCGGTTTATCAGCGAGCGCGAAAGCTTCAGCCGGATGAGTTTCAATGGAGTTATCTGCTGGCGCATTGCCAATCGGCGCTTGGCAAACATCAAGAAGCCGTGGCAATTTTGCGCGAAGCTCTGGCAAAGAAACCGGATTATCTGCCTGCGCAATTAAAGCTGGCAGATTCGCTGCTGGCGACAAACGAACTGGCTGAAAGCCGCAAGCTTTATGAAACGATCATTGCCAGGGAACCGCGAACGGCTCAGGCGTTTTACGGGCTTGGACGGGTGAAGTTGAAACTCGGCGACAAGTCGGCGATTGACGACCTGCGAAGAGCTGTAGACCTTTCGCCTTCGTGGGGATCGGCGCATTACACGTTGGCACTGACTTACCGCAGTATTGGCGATGGTGTGAAGATGGCGGAGCATTTGCAGCTTTCTCAGCAGAACAAACTTGTTCGGCCTTTTCTGACAGATCCACTGATGAGCGCGGTTGCCGATTTGAATTCCGGCGCGGCGGACAGGCTTCGCAAAGGGTTTGAACTGGAAGCGGAGGGCCGTTTGGAAGAATCCATTGCCGAGCATTTACTCGCCGTAGAAATTAATCCGCAATATCTGCAAGCACACGTCAATCTGATTCAGCTTTATGGCCGTGCGCGCCAGCCAGCAAAAGCCGAAGAGCATTATCGAGCTGCCACTGCGTTGAATCCCACTTTGGCCGAAGCGCATTACAACTTTGGAGTGATGCTGGCAGAGCAGAGACGATTGGCTGAAGCCGCGAAAGCGTTTCGCCAGGCGATTGAAGCCAACCCACAATTTGCCGAAGCGCATTTGAATTACGGAGCGACGCTGGAAGCAGAGCGGCAATACGACGAGGCGGCGAAACACTATCAATTGGCAGTCGAGTACAAGCCAAATCTGCGCCAGGCGCATTTTCAATTGGCGAGAATGCTGATTTACAAAAACCGTTTGCCCGAAGCGATTGAGCATTTGCAGCAAACTTTGACGCCGGAAGACGGCGAAACGCCGAGATTCACGTACGCGCTGGCGGCGGCTTATGCGCGTGCCGGAGACAGAGCCAACGGATTGAAGTTCGCCAGAATCGCGCGCGACAAAGCGGCAGTTCTGAAGCAAACCGAATTGCTGGCGCAGATCGAACGAGATTTGAAAGTTTTGGAGCAGGAAAAATGATGGAAGCGAGAACAGGAATGAGGAAGCCTAATTCACCACAGAGACGCAGAGAACGCAGAGGCAGCGCAGAGGAAATATCTCTGCGAAAGCTCGGCGCTTTTTGTACCTATGCGGTGAAGACGGTTTTGGTTGGCGGCCTATTGTTGGGAGTTCTGGCAATTGCATTTTCAATCCCTTCTGCATTGTCTCAGGCATCGCTTTTCCGTGAAGCTGCCAGCGAAACCGGGTTGAATTTTCATCACTTCACGGGCGCGACCGGCGAATATTACATGCCGGAAATTATGGGTTCGGGCGCAGCGCTGTTTGATTACGACAACGATGGCGACCTGGACGTTTACTTGTTGCAAGGGACAAAGCTCAACTCAAGCGAGCAGGCAAAGTTGAAATACCCGACGCCGAAAGACTGGAAGCCGGGCAATCGTTTGTTTCGGAATGAACTGGTTCCTGGCGGGAAGCTGAAATTCACCGACGTGACCGAAGCTGCTGGTGTCGGCTTAGTGGCTTATGGAATGGGCGCGGCAACGGGCGATTACGACAACGACGGCGATGCGGATTTATACGTGACGAATTTTGGTTCGAACGTGCTCTATCGGAACAACGGCAACGGAACGTTTACAGATGTGACAGGACAGGCCGGAGTGGACGATCCGCGTTGGAGCACCAGCGCAGCGTTTGTGGATTACGACCACGACGGACGGCTGGACTTATTCGTCTGCAATTACGTGGATTTCACGGTCAAAGGCAACAAGCCGTGTTTTGCGCCAACCGGCGAAGTAGATTACTGCTCGCCGTCTGCTTACAGGCCGGTGACGGATCGTCTATTTCACAATGACGGTGGCGGCAAGTTCAGCGACGCAACTCAGTCATCCGGTATTGCCATGGTTTCAGGTCCGGGATTGGGTGTGACTTGCGCGGATTTCAATGGCGACGGCCTGGTGGATATTTACGTCGCGAACGACGGTGCGGCGAATCTGTTGTGGCTGGGCGTTCAGAATTCCGGGCGCGGCGGCAAATTTGAAGAAGGCGGGTTGATGGCGGGCGCAGCCTACGCCGCCGACGGAGCGCCACGCGCCGGAATGGGCGTCACCGCTGGCGACATTGACAACGATGGCGACGACGATTTGCTGGTGACGAATCTGACAAAACAGGGCAGCACGTTGTTCCGAAACAACGGCAAAGGCTTGTTCGACGATACTACGGTGGATTTCAACCTGGCGCAGCCGAGTTTTATGTCCACGGGGTTTGGCGTGGCGTGGTTTGATTATGACAACGATGGCTGGCTGGATTTATTCGCCGCCAACGGAGCAGTGACGTTGATGCCCAGTCTGCGCGGCCAAGCCTATCCGTTTCATCAGCGTAATCAGCTTTTTCACAACGAAGCCGGGCGGCAGCCATCACAGCGCACATTCCGCGAAATCAGCGCCGAAGCCGGTGCAGCTTTTCAGTTATCTGAGGTCAGTCGAGCGGCTGCGTTTGGCGACATAGATAACGATGGAGATGTTGATGTGCTGGTGGCCAACAACAATGGTTTGGCGCGGTTGATGTTGAACCAGAACGCGACGAAACAGCATTGGCTGCAAGTGCGGCTGACGGGTGTCAAAGACAATCGTAATGGTTTTGGCGCTCGCGTGGCAGTGATTCGCAAATCAGGGACGACCTGGCGGCGAGTTCACACGGACGGCAGCTACCTGGCGGCAAACGACCCGCGCGTCCATTTCGGCTTGGGGAAGGAAACTGCGATTGAAGGCATTGGCGTCATCTGGCCAACCGGTTCGCGTGAAATCTGGACGAACGTGAAAGTAGATTCGTTGCAAGTTTTGAAGCAGGGAACAGGGAAAGTTTGGGAAGCTGAAAAGAAATAAGAGGCGTGAAGGCAGGAAAAAGCGGTCGCCAGAGTGTACCTCCGGCGACCGCTTTTCTGTTGGCGATTGCGGTTCCGCTTAGAAGCCTATGCGGAGTCCGAATCTGAATTGACGTTGCGTATCACGCGCTGACAGCACCTGGCCGAAACCGTTCAGGTTTAGCTGACCAGCCGCATTGCGCGTAATGTTGCCCTGTGCATCGCGTGACGGGCTGGACGCGTTAGTGCCAGGGTTGTTGAATTGTGGGGTGTTGGTGAAGTTGAAGACGTCCACGCGGAAGTCAGTCGTGACCTTTTCAAAGAATCTGAACTGACGGACGAGTGACACGTCCAGGTTCGGGAAGCCAGGTCCACGGACCGTGCTGCGGCCAGCAGAGCCGAAGCGGAAAGGACGAGTCGTTCCAGCAGCGACAGCCGCCAACCATTCCGGCGAGAAATCAACCGGACGGAATGCACTCGGGTCGAACCAGCTAACCCCAGGACCAGTGTTTTTCAGATAGTTGACCTCGCCGATCAGGTCGGGTGTCTGTGTGTTGCCTGGCGCGTTGAGCGAGCCAGCGGCTGCCGTGACGTTTAGTGGACGGCCCGACACCAAACTGCCGATGCCGGACAAGCTCCAACCACCCAGCACTTTGCCTGCAACATTGTCGCTCAGCCATTTCTTGCCTTTACCAAACGGCAATTCATAGGCTGCGCCCATCTGGAAGTTGTGCGGGATGTCGAATCCTGCCAGACCGCGATTACGGCCAATCTGTGATTGAGCGTTAAAGAGCGGCAAACCCGCCCAGCCGGAATCGTCGAAGAAGTTGATGGCCTTCGACCAGGTATAAGCGCCTTTGATAAACAGGCCATTCGAGTACCGGCGATTCACAGCGACTTGCAAGCCGTGATAGCTGGTGCTCATAAAGCCATTCCACAACAAAGTGCTGGCCGTGCGGCCATACTTTTGCTGCAGGAAGCGCGTGCTGTTTGGTGTTTGCGCGGCATTGACTTCAATGTCGCCAAATTGATTGCGCGTTCCGGTTCCAACGTAACCAACCTCGACTTTGATGTCTTTGATCAGTTTGCGTTCGATCATCAAATTCCAGGACTGGATGTAGCCGCGTTTCAGCGTTCCAGGATATGGACTGCGCATATCAACCGTGCCTGGCAATGAAATCACGCCAGTGCTCAGGTCCGGACCGGAGAAGTTCGGAATGCCAAGCGTCAAGCCCGCGACGCTGCTGGTCGCGCTGTTAAATCCCCAAGGGGTAAATACTTCACTGGCTCCGGGAGCAGTGGCAATGAAGGTTTGGGCAATCGTCGCCGGATAGAATCCGCGAAGTGGACGGCCAAAAGGCATCGGATCGTACGTGATTCCATATCCACCACGAATGACTGTGTCGTCGCCGAAGCGATAGGCAAAGCCGACGCGAGGGGCAAACAGTTTCTTGCTGGAACCGACGCCCAGATCGCTGGGATTGCCGCCGCGGTCACCGATCAAAACGCGCATAACGCCGTTCGGGTTGCCGGCTGCATTCAGCACCACAGGCGAATTCAGATCCAGCAGTTCAATGCCGCGATCCGCACGACGCATCATCGGATACAGCTCATAGCGTAATCCCAAAGTCAGCGTCAGATTGCGGGAAGCCTGCCAGCGATCACGAAGGTAAAAGCCCATTTGCCATTCGCGCGTGGTCATCACTTCGTACTGCAAGCTCTTTTGAACACTTTGCGGCATACCCAGCAGGAATGAGGCAAAGGAGTTGTATTGGTTCGCGCCAGCACCGCCATTTAATGCTGTGGTGTTGCCGCTGAAGTTGAAATAGCCGCGCGGGCCTGCGCCGATTTCCGGCTGCCAGTGATCCAGTTGGTGTTTGACGATGTCTGCGCCAAAACGAATGTCGTGGCTGCCAAACAGTTTGGTGGCATTCTGTGTGAACGTGTAACTGCGTTCGGCGCGTTCAACAGGCGTCCAGGTATTCAGGTTACCAAGGCTTGTGTAACCCGTAAGAATGAAGCCCGGAATACCGCTTTGACGCGGGTCGGGGCCATTGGTTCCCGGAATGTTTAGCACGTCCAGGCCGAAGTTTGTGCCGTAATCCGATGGCAAGGTAACGTGACTGCGGTGTGAAACGGAGAAATTACCATCCACGATGAATCCGCTGCCCAGCGTCCAGGTATGGCCAACGGTTCCAATATAAGATTTGGTGTTGCCGTTGCCGGTGCCGCCACCGCTTGGCAGAGACGGTCCACCCGCTGAACCCAAAGCAAATTCACTGGCCACATCAGCATTCATGTGGCTGAACTTAGTCCAGATTTGATGTCTTTCGTTGCGGTTCCAGTTAACTTTGATGTCGTAGTTGTTACGGTCGAAAATCAGCGGAGCCGAACGATAGAGGTTGTTGACCTGAGGGATATTCCCGCTGGCATCTCTTAGATTTGGTTGCGGAATCAGCGCCAACATTTTTGCTGCCGCAGGATGAATGCGGTTGGTTGGAATTTGTCCGCCCGTAAATGTTGTTCGGCCCGTCCCGTTGATGTTGCCGGTGAGAGGATCGTAAATGTTTACGTTGTATGCACTGAAATTACCGGCACGAACATCGGCTGTCGGAACTGTGAAGAAGCCATCGCCGAGCGAACGCTCGTACAAACCTTCCCAGCTACCAAAGAAAAATAGTTTGTCTTTGATAATTGGACCACCCAAGGTCGCACCAGGAATTGTGCGCAGCAATTTCGGTTTGTTGGGATTCGGTTGGCCTGCAACGACCGTCGGGTAAAAAGCATTCTTCGCCCGGAAGAAATGGTTGTCGTGATAGGCAAACGCAGATCCATGGAACTGGTTTGAGCCTGATTTGGTGATGACCTGGACGGCAGCGCCGCCAGCCAGACCTTGTTCGGCTTCAAAGTTGTTTGTCGAAATGTTTACTTCCTGTACGGATTCGGAAGGCGCAACATAAGACGAATGGTGCGGCAGCCAAATGTTGACCGATTGGGCTCCGTCAATGCGCGTGTTGTTATTGTTCCGCGCTGTGCCGTTGACGTTGGTCGTCAAGGCGCGTTCCGGTGTATCCGTCGTGGAGTTTTGGAATCCAGCCGGAGTCGTTCCGGGAACCAAATTCAACAAGGACTGATAGTTGCGATAGTTGTTAATCGGCAGCGCCTGAATTTCTTTGCTGCTGATTTCAGCTTTGACGCTGGCCGATTCAGTTTGCAGAGTTGTCACGTCTGCCTGCACTGAAACCACGTCGGTGACCTTGCCGATATTCATTGCCACATCAGCGCGCAACGTATTATTGGCAGTTACGATCAGGCCAGTTTTGGTATGGGTTGTGAAGCCTTGTTTGGTGGCTTTCAGATCATATTCACCCGGAAGAACGCTGATGATCGAAAATTCGCCGTCTGCGTTGGTCATTGCTTCGCGTGTTTGGCCGGTGGCTTTGCTCGTGATCGTCACGGTGGCGCCAGCAATGACAGCACCGTTTTGATCGGCGACATTGCCGACCAGCGATCCGTAAAGCACCTGCGCTGACGCAAAGCCCGGCATCAGTGCTGCTGTAAACAGCAGCGCGAGCATCAGTCCCGCATACTTGGCTGCGGTTCCGACTTTGCTTGAAAGGTGTCTCATTAGTGGTCTCCTCAGCTAAAAGGGATTAGCTTGAATGCTTGCCAAACGGCGTTTTGCATAAAAGCAAAAACCATTGGCAAGTGATGAAACGTTGATTTGTTTTTTTTGATGAACTATGGCGCTTCCGGCTGGAAACACCTCCGATTCAACTACACGATTAAACCAGTATTTAGTTGTGACTTTAAGCTCACTCAACTTTGTGCCTGTCTGTGAAGGCGCAGGCATTTTATTTTTGATTCTACTGCTAGCCTTAAGTGGCGAGAGTCTATCTTCGACGGTAATTTCCGTCAACCTTCCAAGGTGTCACTGGTCAATCCACTTGTTACATTTGGGGCGTTGGCCGAAACATCTTCAATTGGGTGGTTGACGCTAAAAACTTGGAGTAAGATTGCGGCACCTTCTAAATTTGAATCACTTTTCAAACCTCTTTGAGGGGAAACAGTTATGAGCAGAGTGAGTTGCTTGCGTACCCGCTTTCTGGCATTGGTCGTCCTGTTGTTGGCTGTCGCGACATTGGCGACTTGGCCGTATTCGGCTCAGCAGAACCCATTTGATGGATCGCGCATGGTTGCCGACCTGACGACTGAATTGCGACTGGTTCCTGAGCAGGCGGCAATCTTGACCGAGCTGATTCAGCGCAGGCGTCCACGAATTGATGGGTTGTTGCAGCAGATGGCTCAAGTTCCGCCCGGTAGCCCGCAATCGAATGAATTGCGTGGCCAGCTTGATCGAGAGCGTCGCGCTCTGTTAGAAGAATTTCTGCCCGCGCTGAGGCCGGAACAGCAACCCAGATTGCGAACTCTGATCGGAACGATTGGCGCAGCACAGGCTCAACCGCCTTCAGCAATTTCGCCATTAAAGCCAAATCTTCCAGCGGGTGTTTGGCCTTCCAACGAGCGTTTGATTCCGTTGCCATCGAATCTGGCGGGCAATTTTGCCAATGAAAACACGCGTAGCCGCAAAGCTACTGCCCCAGCACCCATCAGTGAAGAGCAAAAGATTTTGCATTTGCTCAATCGCGCAGGGTTCGGACCCAGGCCCGGCGACATTGAACGTGTAAAGCAAATGGGTATCGAACGGTACCTGGAAGAGCAGCTTCACCCCGAAGATGTTTCGGACGACTTTCTGGCGCGGCCACTGCAATCGTTGAGCACGCTGCAAGCCACACTGCCGGAACTGTTTCAGAACTATTTGCCGCCGCCTCCACGTCCAGTTCCGACGCCAATGCCAACCCCAACTCCAGTGCCTACTCCCTGGCCGGCCCCCCAGAAGGTTGATGGCGAAACTGTGCGACCTTTTGGCGGAACGATGGATGCCCAGAAAGAGATGGAAAAACAAGGTGATGCGGATAAAAAGTCTGAGATGATGGCTCCGCCAATTTCTCGTCCCGCGATCACCCAATCGTCAACATCGGTTGCCGTAAAATCCCAACCGACTCCACGCCCGCCGCAAGTAGATACGCAGCGTCCATTGCGCGAATTGCAGCAGGCGAAACTATTGCGAGCGGTGTTCAGTGAGCGCCAACTGCAAGAGGTCATGGTTGATTTTTGGTTTAACCACTTCAACGTTTTTGCCGGAAAAGACAATGCGCGGTTAATGCTGACGGTTTACGAACGAGACGTGCTTCGTCCGCACGCGCTTGGCAAATTCAAAGACTTGCTGATCGCCACGGCGCAAAGCCCGGCGATGATGATTTACCTGGACAACTTCTTGAGCCAGATGGAACAGCCTGCGCCTCCACCGAAATATGATGCCGATGGAAATTTGATCCCGCCGCCTCGCCGTGCAGGTTTGAATGAAAATTACGCGCGAGAACTGATGGAATTGC
>CAYLJQ010000256.1:0-9032 GCA_964383955.1 uncultured Heliomicrobium sp.
CCACTAAATCAACGGATAGGGAAAATGATGGTAGGAACCGTTTTTCGCTTTTCAGTGTAATTTCAAAGGGAACGGATTCTCCGGCAAAAATATGGCCGGGGTAACGAATGGAAGGCGTCAGACGATGCAAATTCATGCGCGCTGACACAATTGAAACAATCATGGTTGCCAGCAAAATCGCCAGCACCACATACAGAAGGTTGTTTCCGCTGGTGAGCGCCAGCACCGTGACCATCAGAATAACCGCGCCGAAAATCAGCCCACCATTGGGAACATGCGCCGCATAATTTGACCGCCATTGGACGCTTAGAAAAAGCCGCGGCAAAACATACAGCATCACAATCACCGCCAGACCAAGCGCGATTCTGGAGCTAATTGCCGCAAATTCATATTTGCCGATCTGGCCTGCAATGCCGCCAATGATTGCCGTTAACGCGGCTATGCCGGTCAGCAAAGCTGTGACAAAAACGAATCGAGGGGATTTTTTGGGTCGAAGGAAGGTCAGCATCCGGTTTTGAATTTTGAATTCTGGGTTTTGAATTTAAGAATGCAATCAGGTGTGGACCTCAACATCCAAAATTCAAAATCCAGAATTAGATTGGAACGCGGACGGTTTTGAGGATTTCAACCAGCGCTGTTTCGGCAGCATTTTCCGTGCGATGACGGTTGGAATAGCGCGGGCTGATAACAACGCGATGCGCAAAAACCGGAACGACCAGCCGTTTGATGTCGTCGGCGATGCAATAGGCTCTGTCTTCGGTAAACGCCAGCGCCTGGGCCGCACGGTGCAAGGCCAGCGAACCGCGCGGGCTGACGCCCAATTCCAGCATTTCAGAACTGCGGGTCGCGGCAACAATTTCCATCAGGTAATCCAGCAGCGTATCGTCAACCCGAACGTTTTTTACCTCTTCCTGCAAATCCATGATTTCGTCGCCGGACATAACCGGCCTGACGTCTTCCAGCGGATGGTGATTGGGCAGCGCCGCATGCTGGCGCAGAATTTCTTTTTCTTCGGCGATGGATGGGTATCCCATTCGCACGCGCATCAGAAATCGGTCCAGTTGCGATTCAGGCAGCGGGTACGTTCCGTGATGTTCAATCGGGTTCTGCGTGGCCAGCACCAGGAAAGGGCGGGGAAGGTCGTACGTTCGATTTTCGATGGTGGCGCGGCCTTCGGCCATTGCTTCCAGCAAACTGCTTTGGGTTTTGGGCGTTGTGCGGTTGATTTCGTCCGCCAGGATGATGTTGGCGAAAATCGGTCCGGGTTTGAATTCAAAATCACCGGAATGCTGGTTGTAAATCGAAACACCGACAATGTCCGTAGGCAGCAAATCGCTGGTGAACTGGATTCGCTGAAAGCTGCAATCCATTGCGCGGGCAATGGTTTGCGCCAGGGTGGTTTTGCCTACGCCGGGCACGTCTTCGACCAGCAAATGACCTCCAGCCAGCAACGTGACAATCGCCAGATGCACGGCTTCCGATTTGCCGCGAATGACACTTTCGATGGTTTGTTGAAGCTCGCCAAGGCGATTCGTTGTGGTGGTGATCAAACTAACTCCTCAAAAAAACCGGATTAACGCGGTGGAATTTAGCACACGGTTTAACGCGCAGCCAAAAGCGCCAGTTTGTCATTTTTGAGTCAGCAGCCAAATGTCGGCTTCGGCGCTGACGATGGTGAAATAAAGCCGCTGGTTGTCGCGCGAAATCAGGCAATGGCTGAGCTGGTTGGGCAGATTGACCGAATAAATCTTTTTCGTTTGGCCGGTTTGTCGGTTGAGCAGAAACAGTTCGTTTCCTTCTCTGAACAGCAAGCGCTGACTGTCATTCAGCCATGTGGGATAAAACCCCGTGCGGTTTAATTGTTCGTAGCGTTGTTTAGCGAACGAGTAAAGAACAATTCCGCGTTCCTGTTGTTTCAAACGCAGCGGTAGCCAACCCGCCAGCATCGTTCCATCGGGCGACCAATCCCAGGGCAAAAAGCCTTCGGGCTGTTCGCCGCCCAGAACTTGCGGAACCTGTTCAGCGCCGGGCCTTGTTGCGTCAATGACAAAGGCGTTGGTGTTGCGAATTTGATAGGCCAGCCGTTTTCCATCCGGCGACCAAACCGGCGCAATGACTTCTTTACCGGGTTCGTGAGTCATTGGTGACAAGCCGCCGCCGTCGGGACGGATTTTCCAGATTTCGTATTTGTCTCCACGGTCGGAAATGAAGGCGATCCAGTCGCCAGCGGGCGACCAGCGAGGAATGATGTCCTGAGCCGCGTCGTCTGTCAGCCGCTGCAGCGGCGCGCCGGTCATTGTGGCCGTAAACAAATCCTGTTGAGGTTCGCCTCGCCCCAAATAAACGAAACTCTTTTCATCCGGCGACAACGAAAACTGCGTGTACCGCTTCAGGCTCTGAGTCATTGGCAAGGCCGAACCGATGACCTGTTCATTGACGGGATCGAAGCCGATTTGCCACAGGTTTTCCGTGCGTGTTTGCTGGCCGTAAACCAGACTGCGGCCATCGCGCGCGAAGCTGAAATGCTGACAATTGTTAGACGGCAAAATCGCCGATTCTGGCGCGCCCAGCAACCGGCCCGTGCGTTCGTCAATCGGTACTCGCCACAAATTCATTTCGCCGCCCCGATTGCTCAGAAAATAAAGATGTTCTCCCGTTGGGGACCAGACCGGATTCCAGTCAATGTGTTCATCGTTTGTCACAGGTGTGGGTTCGCCGCCCTTGGCGGCGACAGTCCAAATGTCGCGGTGACCGCCTTGTTGTTCTCCCCAAAAAGCCAGCCTGTGGCCGTTCGGAGACCAGTTCGGCTGAACCGCGTCGCGTTCGCAAATCACGCGGCGCTGGCGAGTTTTCAGGTTCACAGCCCACAAATGGCTGGCGCTGGGGTAAGTGTTACGGCCTTCGTAATCCCAGATGATGTCGTCGGCAAAGGCGATTTCGTTGCCGTCCGGCGACCAGGCCGGATTGAAGCCGACATCGGTTACTTGTTCGAGATTGCCGCCGTCGTTGTCCATCACGAAGATTCCGCCGTTGCCTTCGTGCAACTGCCGAAACGCGATTCGTTTGCCGTCAAAAGAAAACGCCGGTTGAATTTCCGCGCCTGGACGATTTTCCGTCAGATTGATGATTGATTTGGTCCCGACCGTCTGGCGGTAAATGTCCATACTGCCGTTGTGACGGCTGGCGAAAATAACGTCTTGGCCGCCGGGCGAAAGGCTGGGGAAAAGTTCCTGTCCTGGAAAGGTGGTCAGTTTTTGCGCGGCGGCTGAATTGAACGAGCTTTGTCGCGCGTTGAACGATTGCCAAATCCAAACGCCCGAAACCGCCAACAGAAAGAATGCCGCTGCGACGGCCAAACTTTTGCCGCGTCTGGCCGGAGCCTGCTGTTGCGCTTGCTCCACTTGCAACAAGTCGGCGCGAAACTCTGCGGCGTTTTGGTAACGACGCGCCGGATCTTTCATCAAAGCGCGTTTGACGATGCGCGACATTGCAGCGTCGGTTAACGCTTCAGGCTCGCGGTTCAAAATGGCTTCGCAAACTTCGGCGGCGTTTGCGCCTTTGAACGGACGAGTTCCCGCCAGCATTTCGTAAAGCACAACGCCGAGGCTGAAAATATCCGTGCGCGCATCCAACTTTTCTCGTCTGGCCTGTTCCGGCGACAAATAAGCCAGCGTTCCCATCAGCGACTTCGGATCGGTGTACGATTGCGGATTGCGAAAGTGGTCTTCAATCTTAAATCTGTCATCCGCTTCAATCCGCAATCCGGCTGGCCGCAATCCGGCTGGCCGCAATCCGGCTGGCTTTGCCAAACCGAAATCCAGCAGCTTGACCAAACCATCGGGCCTGACCATCACGTTTTCCGGTTTGATGTCGCGGTGGATGATGCCCGCTTCGTGCGCGGAACTCAGCGCGTCAGCGATTTGCCGGGCAATGCCCAGGGCTTCGCGCGTGGCAAGCCGCCCCGCCGCCAGTTTCTGTCGCAACGTCCGGCCTGCGACGTGTTCAGCGGTGATGAAGTGAATCCCGGCGTCTTCGCCGATTTCGTAAATGGTCAGGATGTTGGGATGGTTGAGCGCGGAGGCCGCGCGCGCTTCACGTGTGAAGCGCCCGATCCAGTCGGCGTCGCGGCTGAATTGTGCTGGCAGCAGTTTGAGCGCGATCTGGCGTTCCAGGCGTGGATCGCGCGCCAGATAGACTTCGCCCATGCCGCCCACACCCAGCACCGACAGGATTTCGTAATGGGCGATGCGCTGCCCCGGCGCGAGTGGGACTGGCGCGGCCAGTCCCACGCTATCGGCGGCTGGCGATTTCAGAAAGCCGCCTTTTGTTTGATTGGCTGCTTCAAAAGAATCGAGCAGTTTTTCGACTTCCCGGCGCAATTCGGGATCATCCGCGCAAACCTGGTTGAGAAACGCGGTGCGTTCGGCGGCAGGGCATTCGAGCGCAGCTTGAAAGACGGGTTCGATTTGTTGCCAACGGTCAGGCGTCATTGCGGGATTCATTGCTGATCTCCTGATAAAGCCATGCCTTTGCCATATTCCAATCGCGCATCACGGTATTCGGGGAAATGTCCAATACTTCGGCGGTTTCTTCGACGCTCAATCCGCCGAAGTAGCGCAACTCCACCACGCGGCTTTTGCGCTCATCAAACGCGGCCAAACTTTGCAACGCATCGTCGAGCGCGACCAGTTCCGCCGCGCGTTCGTGTGTGTAATCGGCTATTTCATCCAGTGACAGCTTGAATGCGCCGCCGCCGCGTTTATCGCGGTGTTTGGCTTTGGCGTGGTCTACCAGAATGCGCCGCATCATCTGGGCTGCGACGCCGAAAAAGTGCGCGCGGTTTTGCCATTCGACCAGCGTCTGGTCAATCAACCGCAAATACGCCTCATGCACCAGCGCCGTCGGTTGCAGCGTGTGGCCGGGGTTTTCCTGGCGCAAATAACGCTCCGCCATGCGCCGCAATTCCTGATAGACAGCGGGTATCAACTGTTCGAGCGCCGCCGCGTCGCCCTGATTCCAGGCCAGCAATTGTGTGGTGATGTCGTTGGTCGGCGGTGTCTCCATAAAAAATATTCGTGATGATGGGAGTTTTTAGCTTCATTCGTCGCGTTATTCAACAGCCGTTGGAAGTCGTTCCCAATAACCGGAATTTGAATGGTTAGGGGAAGGTGCGCGTTCAGGCAAACCCGACTTAATTCCCCTAGGCCAGCCGAAAAACTTACGTGTGACTCGTAAATGCCTTTTGAAAGGATCAAATCATGACAAAATTTCGACTTGCTGATTTCACACGCCAACTTGCGCGGCTATTCGCGCTCACTTTGATCTGCCTTGCCGCTACGCAGGCCGCGCAGGCTCAACCCCCAGGGTTCAGTTATCAGGGACGGCTGACCGACGGCGGCGTGGCGGCCAACGGAGCCTTTGACCTGCGCTTCATCCTGTATGACATGCTGGTGGGCGGCGCGCAGCAGGGATCAATCGTCACGCTGGAAGATGTAGCGGTGGTGAATGGCATTTTTACCGTCACACTGGATTTCGGCGCAGGGGCTTTTCCCGGCGCGGCGCGCTGGCTGGAAATTGGCGTGCGGCCCGGCGCCAGCGTAGGCGTCTTCACGTTGCTCAGTCCGCGCCAGCCGGTCAACTCCACGCCTTATGCCTTGCGCAGCCTGAGCGCGGGCGCGGCAGATTCGTTATCCGTGGCCTGTGTTAATTGCGTGACCAGCGGGCAAATCGGCAGCTTGCCCAGCGGCAGCGGCAACTACGTCCAGAACACGACCAATCAGCAGGCTGCCAGCAATTTCAACATCAGCGGCAACGGCACAATCGGCGGCGCGCTCACGGCAGGCACGCTCAGCGGCAACGGCGCAGCACTGATCAACTTGAACGCCGCCAACATCGCCAGCGGCATTCTGGGTGCGCCGCGCGGCGGCACGGGCTTGGGCAGCACAGGCGCAGCGGGCAATTATCTGCGCAGCAACGGTGCGGCTTGGACGAGCTCGGCATTGCAAGCAGGGGACATTCCCGCTGGCAGCGGCAATTATGTTCAGAACACGACCAATCAGCAGACCGTTAGTAATTTCAACATCAGCGGTAATGGCACGGTGGGCGGCACACTGGCCGGGAACCTCGTCAATGCAACGACACAATACAACCTCGGCGGCAGTCGCGTGTTGAGCATTCCGGGCACGGGCGATCTCTTTGTCGGCACGGCGGCGGGGACTGCCCACACGACAGGCACGCATAATACATTTGTCGGTATCTCGGCGGGGTTCGCGAATAATTCTGGCGGGAACAACTCTTTCTTTGGGTCGAGTGCGGGTAGCGCGAATACGACGGGCAGCAACAACGCTTTTTTTGGGAGCAGCGCCGGCACCGCCAACACGGCGAGTGACAATGCATTTTTTGGGGCGAATGCCGGTGCTTCGAACCTGACTGGCGACAACAATGCTTTCTTCGGACGAAGCGCGGGTGACTCGAATACAACCGGTGATTCCAACTCGTTTTTCGGGGAGGAAGCCGGCTTCGCCAACACGACCAGTCGGGCAAACTCATTTTTCGGGAGTAATGCCGGACACTCCAACACAGGCAATCACAACTCTTTTTTTGGGTTGGACGTTGGTTACAACAACACGGGCGGAGGTAACGCATTTTTCGGCAATTTCGCCGGAGCCAACAACGACACAGGTTCTAACAACTCGTTTTTCGGGTGGAGCGCAGGTAGATACCAGACGACTGGCATCAGCAACTCGTTTTTTGGGGAAGATGCGGGGCTTGCCAACAGGACAGGCAACAACAACACGATCATTGGGGCTTCCGCGGATGTCGGTTTCGAGAATCTGGATCACGCAACGGCCATCGGTTCGGACGCCATCGTCACCAGCAGCGCGCGCGTTCAACTCGGTCGCGACGGCTTAGACACTGTGCGCATCGGCGCTCTGTCCGCCGCCACCGCCACGCACGTTTGCATCAGCGGCAACAACGTCCTGGCCTCGTGTTCATCCAGCCAGCGGTACAAACAAAACATTCAGCCGTGGCGCAGCGGGTTGCAGTTGATTCAACGGTTGCGTCCGGTGCGCTTCGATTGGAAGGAACAGCGCACGACCGACTTGGGGCTGATTGCCGAAGAAGTCGCCAAAATCGAACCGCTGCTTGTCACGCACAATAAAAACGGCGTGATTGAAGGTGTGAAATACGACCAACTCAGCGTCGTGCTGATCAATGCCGTCAAAGAACAACAACAGGAAATCGAGCTATTGCGGGCGGCAAAAGCTGAGTTGGAGCAACGACTGTCGGCGCTGGAAAATCTTGTTCGACAAAATCGCTCCACCAAACAAACGCGCCGCCGCTCCGCGCGCTAAACCTGACAAACAGCTTTTGCACCTTTTGCACCTTTTGCACCTTTTGCAGCTTATGCATCAGGCACATCAGGGGAGCGAGTCATGAAAAATCGGAAAAATTTCTTGCTGTTTTGGGTATTGCCGCTGGGATTGGGCGCGACTATTTTCGCTGGCGGTTACGAAATGCAACGCCGCAGGCAACATCAAATCCCGCCGCCTGTAAACGCGCATTCCACCGCGTTGCACGCCTCCAATCGTCTGGTTACGGTTGCGCCCGCGCAATCCGGCGGCAGTTTCAATCTGTCGCAAACCGTCATCGCAGGCGGCGGCGGGCGCAGCATCAGCGGAAGCACTGTCATCGAAGGCACAATCGGCCAAAACGCCGCGACGCAATCCAGTGGCGGAAGCTTTTCTCTGGCGGGCGGCTTCTGGCCGGGCGCGGACGGATCGCAATGCCCGACGATCACGGTCACTCCAGCGACTCTGCCCAATGGAACAGTCGACGTGGTTTATCCCGATCAAATTTTCAGGGCGCAGAATGGGCACGCGCCTTACAGCTTCAGTCTGACGGGGACGTTGCCGCCCGGGCTGACGTTCACGCCATTAACCGCTTTGCTTTCGGGGACGCCGATCGCGCCGGGGTAGTTCAATTTTTCCATCATCGCCACAGATGCCAACCAATGCACAAGCACGCAAAACTACACGGTGACGATCAATGCCGGTGGAGGCGCAACTGGTTTGCAATTCTATCCCTTAGCGCATCCGATTCGTTTGCTGGATACGCGATTTGGATTTACAGGATGCGACGCACCGGGAGCGATGATTCAGGGCGGGACTTCGCGGACGCAGACGGCTGCGGGCAGGATTTGTGACGGATTGACGATTCCGATCAATGCGCGCGCGTTGACGGGCAACATCACTACGGTTCAATCCGGCGGAGGCTATCTGACGCTGTATCCCAGCGATGCCAGTCAGCCAACCGTAGCCAACAGCAACTACGCTCCGAATCAGATTTTGAATAATGTCTTTACTGTCGGGCTTGGAGCCGTAGACGGCGCTTTCAATATCTTCGTCACCACAAACACAAATGTCGTCGTTGACGTGACCGGCTATTACGCTCCGCCGGGAACAGGCGGTTTGTATTTCCACCCATTGCCGCGCCCGGTTCGCTTGTTGGAAACGCGCGAGGGGTTTTCAGGCTGTTTCACGCCAGCAGCGCCGCTTCAAGCGGGTTCAACGACTTCGCAACTTGGCGTCACTACTTGCGACAATGTGACGATTCCAGCGGGAGCACAGGCTCTGGTTGGCAACGCGACTACGGTTGGGCCGCTGACTGGAGGTTTTTTGACTTTCTTTCCGGCGGACGCCGCTCAGCCACTGGTCGCAAGCTCGAATTTCCAGGCAGGGAATGTCATGAACGCGCCATTCACGGTCGGCCTGTCGCCGAGCGGTCATTTCAATGTCTTCACCGCTTCAACGACGAATCTGGTGATTGATGTGCTGGGTTATTACAGCGGGCAGATGAACGATTTGAACGGGCAAGGGCTGCTGTTCAATTCGTTGCCTACTCCCATCAGATTGCTGGACACGCGGGCTGGCTTCACAGGTTGCTTCATTCCAGCAGCGCCGATGACCGGCGGAATTGTTTACCTGCAATCATCTGTCGGAACTTGCATGAACATTCCTGCGGCTGCGCTG
>CAYLJQ010000257.1:0-9027 GCA_964383955.1 uncultured Heliomicrobium sp.
TCCGGAACCGTTAGCGATCCGCAGGGTGCGGTAATCGCTGGCGCTTCAGTAACCGTGCGCAACGTGGGCACCAATGAATCCCGCGCGGCAATCGCTGACGGCGAAGGCCGTTTCCGGTTTCCAAATCTGTCAATCGGCAATTACGAAATAACCGTTCAGGCGAAAGGCTTTGCCAAGTATGTTCGAACGGGCATCGAACTGCTGCTGAATCAGGAAGCAGTGATCAATGCGCCGCTTAAAACGACCACAGTCGAAGAGGTCGTGACCATCAATGAAAACGCGTCATTGCTCAACACCAGCAACGCAGAAGTCAGCACCCGCTTTGACAGCAAACGCCTGTCGGAACTGCCGCTAGCTCCAAATCGCAATGTGCTGAACGTTGCTCTTTCTGCCGCAGGCGTCAGCCAGCTTGGCAGCGGGCAGACGGGGTTCGCTTCCGGTCTGAACTTTTCAGTCAATGGCATGCGGTTGCGATCGAACAATTTCATGCTCGACGGCCAGGACAGCAACGATCCCAGCGTCAGCGGTTCACAACAACCCATCAACAATCCGGACGTGGTGCAGGAATTCCGGCTGGTAACCAATCAATTTGCGCCGGAATATGGCCGCGCCGCCGGTTCGGTCGTCAACATCGTCAGCAAATCCGGTTCAAACAACCTGCACGGATCTGGCTTCTGGTTCAATAACAACGAAGTCTTCAACGCGCGCAGCAATCTGGATAAGGCTGCCGGTTTCACCGATGCCCCCCGCCGCAATGAAAACCAATTTGGCGGAACACTGGGCGGGCCAATCGTCAAAGACAAGACCTTTTTCTTCGGTTCGTATCAACGCTGGACGGATCGCCAACTTGGTTCCGGCGCAACAATCAACGGCGTGCCGACCGAAGCCGGTCGCCAGATTTTGCAAGCGCAAGCTGGCAGCCGTCCGCAAGTCGCCGCTTTGTTGAAATTTCTGCCTGCCGCGCAAACTGCGAACAACACATCCGCAACTTTCACGGTCAATAATCAGAACTTCACCGTGCCGCTAGGCTCACTGACCAGCGCGAATTCCATTGCTTTCAACAATCATCAATGGAGCGGACGCGTTGATCATCGTTTCAGCGAAAAACATCAGATCAATGGCCGCTTCTTTTTCAACGATGAAAACAGCAGCGGAACCGGTCAAGCCACGCCAGTCGGGCTGGCGAACCTGGTCACAACGCGCAACCAGTCGGCCAATATCGGCTTCACCAGTGTTTTGTCCTCTTCGCTGGTCAATGAAGTCCGCGTTGCTTATCAGCGGTTTGGCTCCGTCACCAATGCGGCGGACGCATCGTCGGAAACCATTCCATCCATTGAAGTCAACCAACTCGGTTTGATTGGTTTTAACGCCGCCGCCACACGCACGGCGATTGGTTTGGCCGTCAATTTGCCGCAGTTCCGTTTCAATAACACCTATCAAATTCTGGACAATCTATCCTGGACGCGCGGCAGCCACGCACTGAAGTTTGGCGTTGATTTCCGCCGTGTGCAGGTCAAGAGTTTCTTCTTCCCAACGATCCGTGGCCGTCTGGCTTACGAAACGCTGAACAGCCTTGTTAATGACGTGGCAATCGCTTCAGCAATCAATAAACCAGTTCCTGGCGGGTCTGAAATTCAGTACTACAACTGGTACGATTACTTCGCTTATGCGCAGGATGAATGGAGGGTTCGCCCGAACTTCACCCTGACGTATGGCTTGCGCTACGAAACGCCAGGCAACTCCATTGGCTCGCTGCAACCGTTCAACGATGCAATTCTGGCGGCGAACGGCAACAACCCGGTCTTCCGTTTCCGCAATCCGAACCGCGACATGAATAACTTTCAGCCGCGTTTCGGCTTCAACTGGCGTCCGGATTTCGGCGACAGTGGAATCGCAGGCATGCTGTTTGGCGCTGATAAAACCGTTATTCGTGGCGGATATTCCCGCACCAACGATTACGGGTTCATCAACATCAACCTGAACATCGCCAGCGCGTTCCCATTTGTGTTTGCGCTGAATCCGTCTTTGAACAACGCTTACTCCAACCTGTTGAGCGCTGCTGCGCCGCCAACGGCCAATCTGGCGTTTATTACCCAGACGACCGTTGGTGAAGATTTCCGCGCGCCATCCGCCGATCAGTTCAGCCTGGAAATTTCGCGCGAACTGTCGAAGGACGTGGTTTTGCGTGTTGGCTATGTTGGCACCAAAGGCAACGGCCTGTTCCAAACCGTTGACGGTAACCCGGTCGTCAGGGAGCGTACCAACCGCACGGATCCGGCGTTCTTGTACAACCCAGCGGGCACAACGCTGACCAACCAACCGCGCCGCCTGGATTTGACGCGCGGTGTCGAGCGCTTGCGCTGCAACTGTGCACAATCCATCTATCACTCGTTGCAGGTGAGCCTGGACAAACGCCTGAGCAAGAACTTCAGCGCGGGCGTGCATTACACCTGGAGCACATTCATTGACACGGCGTCGGAAATCTTCAACCCGCAACCGCAGGGCGAAGTTGCCACGCCGCAAGATCCATACAACCGCAACGCAGATCGTGCGCGTTCCAGCTACGACCGTCCGCATCGCGTAACTGGCAACGCCGTGTACGAATTCCCCTTCTACCGCGATCAGGCAGGAGCTTTGGGACGTGTTCTGGGCGGCTGGCAAGCTAACGCTTTCTTCACGCTGCAAAGCGGAACGCCTTTCACCATCCTGAACGGCGCTGATCCGGCGGGCGTGCTGCAAGGCATTGACGCGCTGGTCGGCAACGCAGTTCGCCCGAACCTGAACACAACGCTTGACCTGTCCAGCATGAATCTGATCGAGATTCGCGCGGCGGGCGGTGCCAGTCTGTTTTCAGCGCTGGCCGCCGGCCAACGCACGGGCAACATCGGACGCAACACAATTCGCGGCGACGGAATTGCCAACATAGACTTCGGTATTTTCAAAAACACCAAAGTCTTTGAAGGTCACAACCTGCAATTCCGCGCGGAGTTCTTCAACCTGACCAACACGCGCAACTTCGGCACACCGAACACCGCGATCAACTCAGGCGCAAACTTCCTGAATCAGTGGGCCACCAACGGCGGCAACCGCCGCATTTTGATGGGACTGCGTTACACCTTCTAACCAGACTGACTGGATAGAATAAATTCAAAAAGCCGGAAGCAGAATTTCTGCTTCCGGCTTTTTGACGTTTTAGACAAAGGATTCTGAAAAACCACAGGCGTCATTCGCCGGATGAACCCAGACCACGTTTGATCCGGCTCAAAATTCCGCACAACATTTCAACGTCATACTTGTTCAGATTGAATCGAAAAAAGCTGCTGCGGATTCGCCGCTTCAAGTCCGGTTCGTTGCCTGGAAGGACAAAATCAATTTGCCGCAACACGTCCAGCGATAGGTCAAAGGCTTCTTCGACGGCTCTGGCGGTGGCGGTTTCAGCCTGACGCGGCACAATTCCCGTTTGCGCGGCATCGCGAATCAATTCGTAACAGCAAATGGCGACAGCTTGACCCAGATTCATTGACGGGCAATTGGGTTTGGTGGGAATGCTCATCACGCGATGGCAGTGACTGAAGTCTTCGTTTGTCAGGCCATGTTTTTCCGAGCCAAAAACCAGCGCCAGATTGTATTCGGCAACGGCGAGTTCACGGTTCAGATCAACAGGCGTGAAAACAGTTTGTTTCGCTTCGACGCGCGTGCGGTCGGTTGTGCCAATCACCAGATTACAGTCGGCAGTGGCTTGGCTGAGCGTTGGAAAGATGCGCGAATTTACCAAAACATCCGTGGCGTTTGGCGCTGACGTAACTTCGTCCCAGTTTGGAGGATGAACCCCGACCACGGCAAGATCGCTGAAGCCGAAGTTTTTCATCGCGCGCGCGACGGCTCCGATATTGTTTGGGTCGCGCGGACGAACAAGCACAATTCTGCAATTCAGTGGCGGCATTTCAACTCATTCTTCATCCGCAAGCTGGCTCTTTTGCAATTCCGATTTCAGCAAAAAGCCGCCGGTTGTGACGACCCGCTCCTTGCCTGACAAGCCGGAAATCACTTCGACAAGCTCGCCCTGTTTGTGACCGATTTTCACCAGCCGTCTTTCAAACTGATTGTTATCGCGAGCAATGAACACGACAGTCTGGCCTTCCATTTCCTGCAAGGCTTCCTGGCTGACCAGCACAGCCGAACGTTTTTCCCCAGCAGCCAGGCTGCCAAAACTGACGCTGGCGAACATTTCCGCCTTCAACTTGCCTTGCCGGTTGTCGGCCAGACAACGAACTTCCACGGTGCGCGTTTGCGGATTCATCACTTCACTGATGCGCGTGATTTTTCCGTTGAAGATTGTGTCGGGAAAAGCCGCGACACTGATTTCAACAGGCAACCCGGTCTTGATCGTCGTCAGGTATTTTTCGGACACTTCGGCAATCACCCAAACCGACGACATGTCACTGATGAAAAACAACTGGTCGCCGGGATTGACACTGGCGCCTGAAGTCACGTCGCGTTTCATGACAATCCCTGTTGAAGGCGCGCGGATCATGACAGGCGCGTCGTAATCATGCTGGTCATCCGGCAAGCCCAGATGTTCGTGGTGGCCGCGAGCGCGTTCGACTTCGGCTTCGGCGCGATGGATTTCCTGCTGCGCGGCTTGAAATTCCAATCGCGCTTTTTCCACTTCGTGCTGCGAAATCGCCTTGGCTTGCAACAACCGCTCAGCGCGCTCCAAAGCGGCTTTGGCGAAACCAGCCTGCGTTTGCCGCTGCTTCAACTCCGCCTGCGCCTTGAACCATTCCGCTTCGGCTTCGTGGACTTCGTGCGTGTGCATTTTGGCCAGCACCTGCCCTTTCCGAACCACATCGCCGACTTTGGCATGAACTTCCAGGATGCGCCCGGAAAAAAGCGAACCGACGCGCGCCGTCAAATCTTCGTTGATCGTTACGCGGCCCGTGGATTCAATCGGAGCGATGATTTCCGTCTCTGTGGCTTCCGCAAATTCCAGTTTGGCCAGCTTCACCGATTCGGCTGACAGCGTCAGTACGTTTGCATCTTTGACCGGTTCGGCAGGTTTCGGTTCGGATTTGGCGGCGTCGGTGGCAGCGGTTTGAAGTTGCTCTGTTTTGTTGCAACCAGACAGAAGCGTTAAAAACCCAAGCGCCAGGAATAAGCTTGGCTTAAGAAGGCTGGGAAGATGCAGGTTTAATTTCTGCCATTTCGCCGCAGAGCGGCAGTTGAGTTTAGCCCGGCGTTTTAACGCCGGGAACAGTATTGAAGAACATTGCGTCGCGTCAGCGACGCCTGAATTCAGCCGTCGCTGACGCGACGAGAAGCGCAAGGTTTTGCTTTCCGTGGATTGAAATCCACGGCTAAATTCAACCGCCGCTCTGCGGCGAAGAAAGTTACTGATAAAAATCATTGTTGAGATTCCTTTCCTGCTGCCAAAGCCAATTCCGCCAGCGCCAATTGAAGCTCAAGTTCGGTGCGGTGATACAGCAACCGCGCTTCGTTGCGCGCGCGCTGCGCTTCCAGCAGTTTATATAAATCCGCTGCGCCTTCACGGTATGCGACCAGCGCAATGTTGCGGGATTCGTCGGCGCGTTGCAGAAATTCCTTTTGCATTTCGGAAAGCCGTTCGGCCAATTTTTTGGCGCCGCGATGAGCAATTTCGATTTCCGCGCGGATGTAATTTTCCTCTGCCATCAACTGAAGCTCTGCCGAAGTGATGGCTGCGGCAGCGCGGCCAATTTCCGCACGGTTCTTGTTAAACAGCGGCAACGGAATCGTGACGTAAGCAAGCGCGGCATTAAATCCGCCGGTCCGTTTGTACCCGGCACTGACTTCCAGATCGGGCCGGGCATTTGCTTCCTGCAATTTCAGATTGGCGCGTTCGCTTTCCACTTTTGCGCGCATCGAAACCAGTTCCGGCCGTTTGGTCAAAGCATCCGCGCGAAGCTGTTCAAGTTCCGCCGCAAGCAGCGGAGAAGCAACGGCATTTGGTTCCGTCATCCGAAAGTTCGTATCGAACTGTGTGTCGCCAATCGCTTTTAGCAAATCCAGCTTGGCGCGCTCCAGTTCCAATCCGACAGAAGCTTCCTGATTCAGCAGCGTTTGTTGTTCCAATCGCACGCGAACCAGTTCCCATTCGGAAATGTAGCCTTCTTTCAAGCGTGTGGTGTTGTACTCGACCAGCCCATCCAGATCGTTTCGATTTTCGCGAACAATTTCCAGCAACATCTGGTTTTGCAAAGCCGTCCAGAATCGGCGAATTACTTCTTGTCGAAGCTGCCGCCGCAATACTTCCAGTTCCGTTTGCGTTTGGTTTAATTGCCGGTCGGCAAGCTCTGTCCGGCGCGAAGCTTTTCCGGCAGTTTCAAGCCGCTGCGACCCATAAACGAAAATGTCCAAGTCGCGTCCGAAGGTAAATGGCGGCTGTTGCCAGGCTCGCCAATTTTCGGTTTGGATCGTGACAGAAGGGTTAGGGCGTACACCAACAAACCGCTTGGCTTCATCCGCGCCTGCAATTCTGGCTTGTGCAGCATCAAGCAGCGGATGTTTGTTAACTGTTCGCGTAAGGCATTCTTCCAGCGACAGTTTACGCGGTTCGGTTCCTGCCTGGGCCAGGGCTGAACCAACGCATATCGCGGCGGCAAACGTAGCTTTTAACAAGGCCGTGAAGTGGCGCCTGAGTATTGTATTCATCACACCATTTAGAGAGAGAGTTTGATTGCGGAGAGCTGGCAAGATACCTGATGCCCACAGGCTTTGTCACCCAGAGCAGATTTTTGCAGAAAATTTGAACGACAGTCAGATTCAACTCAGCTTCCTGGCTGGCGATAGTGATTACAGCCATGAAATACTTCGCCCGCTATGGTATTTATCGAAATCATCGAACCGGAAGAAGCCGACGGGGCGCTGAAATTGGAATATGACGACGCCCTAAACCGTGCAGGCAAAGTTTTCAACATCCTGAAAGTCCAAAGCCTGAACCCAGCAACATTGAAAGCTTCCATGCAGTTGTATACCGCAACCATGCACGATGCTTCAGGCCTGTCGCGCGTCGAGCGCGAAATGCTGGCAACGGTGGTTTCGCGCGTCAACCACTGCTTTTACTGAACGGAAGCTCACGGGGAGGATCTCCGTGTCGAATCGCAGAATGAAAAGCTGGCCGAAGTGATCAAATGCGACTTTCGTCAGGCTGAACTAACCGCGCGAGAAATGGCGTTGTGCCAATTTGCCGAAAAGCTGACGCAGACTCCTTCCCAAATGACGCGCAAAGATTGCGACGCCCTGCGCGCGGCAGGCTTGACTGACCACGACATTCTGGACGCCGTGGAAGTCATTTCTTATTTCAACTACATCAACCGCGTTGCCGATGCGCTTGGCATTGATCCCGAACCGGAGATGCTCTCAAAGTGATGAAGTTCGATCTGTTGATTCAAAATGCCAGGGTTGTTGACGGAACCGGCCAGCCAGCGTACTCAGCCGACATTGCCATCAACGGCAAACGCATCGCCGCCATTGGCAACTTCCCTGCCGAAGCCAGTCGAACCATCAACGCTAAAAACCTGACAGTCATTCCCGGAATTATTGATCCGCATTCACACGCTGATTTGATTCTGCCGCTTGCGCCGAAGCGCCAAGCTGAGTTGATGCGCTGCAAACTGTCGCAAGGCATCACAACGACAATTATTGGCAATTGCGGATTGGGCTGCGCGCCGATCGGCAACCCGCAAGCCGAAGCCATTTTGCGGGACGTCAATGCCTGGATGACGCCGGAACCGGTTGACTGGAATTGGCAAACCGTTGGCGAATACCTAAGCCGATTGGAAAATAACGGCTTGGCGTTGAACATTGCCACGCTGGTTCCACACGGGCCAATTCGGATTTCGGCGATGGGTTTGGCAAAAGGAAAACCGTCCCGCTTGCAGTTGAAAACAATGCGCTCGATGGTTGAGCAAGCGATGATAGACGGCGCATTCGGGCTTTCGACCGGATTGATTTATCCGCCAGGAATGTATTCGGACACAGATGAATTGATCGAACTGGCGAAAGTCGTCGCTGGCCACTACGGCATTTACACCAGCCATATTCGCGGTTCGAGCGAGACGTTGATTCCGGCAGTAAAAGAATTGCTGGACGTTGCGCGCTCAAGCGGAGTTCGCGTTCATCATTCGCATAACGAAGCCGTGGGCCGCAAACATTGGCCAAAGATTGATCGTGTGCTCAAGCTTGAACGCCGGGCAGCGCTGGAAGGAATCTGCAACACCTTTGACATGTTTCCTTACACGGCAGCGGCAACAATGATGATTGCCATCTATCCGCCCTGGTCGCTGGAAGGCGGCGTGGATCAACTGCTGGAACGATTGAAAGATCAAATGACCCGGCGGCGGATCGAACGCGACATCAAAACCGCCAAGTCTTCCTGCAAACCCGACGGCTGGCCGCACAACTTGGTGCGCGCGACAAGCTGGGAAGCAATTCGCATTGGCTACGTCCAAAGCCGCAAAAATAAACGCTACGAAAACCGCAGCCTGGCGGAACTGGCGACGCTAACGGGCAAGTCCCCCTTTGACGCAATTTCGGACTTGATCATTGAAGAGCGTGGACAGGTTTCGATGCTGATTTTTGAAATTAGCGGCGAAACCGACCAGCGCGATTTGCTGGCGAAATTTGTCCAGCATCGGGATAGCGTTTTTTGCACAGACGCGGAAGATTATGGGCGAGGATTGCCGCATCCGGCAGCTTACGGCGCTTTTCCGCGCATCTTGTCAAAGTTTGTTCGCCAGGATAACGCGCTCAGTTTCGAGGAAGCTGTGAAGAAAATGACGTCTTACCCCGCAGCGATCTTGGGGTTGCAAGCCCGCGGCGAAATCCGTCGCGGCGCATTTGCCGATCTGGTGATTCTTGACCCAAAGCGAGTCAATGATCGCGCAACGTTTGAAAATCCTCGCCGCGAGGCAACCGGAATCAAGTCTGTCATCATCAATGGCCGCGAAACCCTTTCCAACGGTAAATTTCTCAACGAGTTTTCGGGTG
>CAYLJQ010000258.1:0-9023 GCA_964383955.1 uncultured Heliomicrobium sp.
AGATGGATAGTGAGAGTTACTCGCCAAAGGAGCGACGCTATGCCGGGCGCGTTAAAATCAGTTCCGCCAAGTTGGTTGCGCCGTCTGAAAATATTTGGCTCTCTCGTACTCCCATTACACCTCAGGTTCTTGGTAGCCCCAAACCAACGACCTTTCAGCACTATCTTGTTCAATCAGACCCTAACGCTATCGTAGGTGGATATTTCAAAGGTGGCAGGCCGATGGATGATTACGCTTCTCTGTCATCCATTACCACGCTGCGTGGCAGCAAGCTTTATTGGCACAAAAGTGGAGTTACAGCTTCAGCCATAGAGGTACAAGGACGTAGCAAGGAGAACGTCTCCACGCAGATAAGGCCTGTGCGCGCGGGCGTGCAATTCTCATTTCGTCTGCAATTCGACAATCTATCTAACGTTGAATTAGGGGCACTGCTTTGGGTCTTGCAAATCGGAGCGGATGAGAATTACCGCTTAAAATTAGGAATGGGAAAACCGCTTGGTATGGGGGCGGTCAAAGCAACTTCGACACTTTACTTGATTAACCGCGTGGCTCGTTACAGTACGCTGTTTGAGCAGGAAATCGTCGCTAATCAGGAAGGCAAAGAAGAAGTCAAAATAAAATGGGAGCCTGGGCAAGCCGTAAATCCAATTTCTGAAATTGAGCTACAAACAATTCAAGCCTTTGAGACATTCGTTACGCAAAGAGTGCGAACAGAAACGGCATCTCCAGCAAAGCCAAAGAAACAATCTGCACCGCCGCCTTCCGGTTTTGGCAACTCCATTCGGGGCCTATCCGCACTCAATATTGAGCCTTTGGCTGAAACGAAAGCGCCTGAATCACCAGCAGAAAGTTTTGCTGAACTGGATCGGATTCAGCAATTGCTCGCAATGTTGCGCTGGCCTGGCCCTGACCCGACAGAAACCCGCTACCTTGAAATTGAACGTTATGACCCCGCAGCGAAACGCGGCAAGCGGAATGAGTACGACACACGGCCTGTGCTGCCTTCTCCCCTTGCATTGAAGCAGCGCGAACCACTCAAGCCTAAAGCGCCAAAAGGGGATACGCCAACGGTTGTGCCGCCGCAGGAGAAAAAAGATAAGCCTCAAGAAAAAGAGAAGAAAGACGAGTATCTCAAGACAGGCACGATAAAAGTTTGGGGACTGGGCGCGAAAAAAGCCTATGGTTTTATTAAACAGGATGAGAGCGACAGCGACGCTTTTGTACATCGTTCGAATCTAATTGATATAACGGAGCTACGAAGCCAAGACCGCGTGCAATATCGGCTCCGTACCAAAGAATTTGGGGTGGAAGCAATCGAGGTAAGAATTATTGATGAACTCAGTGAGGGCGAAAATGAAAGTTATAGCAATTAGGCTACAAAACTTCATGGGGTTCACCGATACCAAATGGGTTGAGCTACGCCCACTCACGTTGATCTATGGTTGGAACTCAACGGGCAAGAGTGCCTTGATTCGAGCCTTGTTACTGTTGCGTCAAAGTATCGCCCCTGCGCAAAATTTCGTTGATCCACTCGTTTTTGTTTCAGACGGTGGGATTGACCTCGGTAATTTCAGGCGGATGATTCACGGACGAACGCTTTATGATGATCCCCCTGAGCAAGCAAAAGACAACGGCTCTGACGATGAGTATAAAGTGCGGCGTCAAATGTCTTTTGGTTTTCGATGCGAGGTAGACACAGAACTTGCGGAGAGGTTAAATGTTTGGGAAATCGCAGTTGATGAAATAGAGGAAACCTATCTTGATCTGACTCTCAGCTATCAATTCAACGAGCAAGCTGTAAAAAATAAAGTCGAGCTATCCGCGATAACGCTAGAGGCTTCGTGTGATCGTACTGGTGATAAAAACGGACGGAGGGAAATCTTAGAGGCTGAGTATTTAGATATTGAGGGAAGGCGGAGCTGGTATCTTTCAAGTTATTGGTTTTCTCCAAAAAATATATATTACCCTTCTGATGAAAAAAAAGCGGAAACGAACCCTGACGATACTTCAGTTGTTTTGTATCCCAACCTTGAGTTTGCGTCTGAAAATGGTTTTTTCCCCACACTCAGCGCGAAGCGTGATAAAGGCAAATCAGAAACAACAGAAGCTGAGTCCTCTCGGAGCTTTGTGCGAGGAAAGACTTTTGAGAAAATCGAAAGGCTGTATAACTATTGTCGCGATTCAATCAAAGACTTTTTCAGCGAAGAAAAGTTTCGTTATTTAGGGCCAATTCGTTCTGCGCCGCGCCGAACCTACTTGCTTTCCGATTTATCACAACATAAATGGGACGCCTCAGGGCAAGCTGCGATCAGAGATTTTCTTAATTCTTACCGCGATAAAGACAAGGAAAGTGCCACTCGCGCCGCTTGGCAAGATGAACTAGATGCCTGGCTCCACGCATTGGGAATCGGTCAGGAATTGCACGTCAAACGGTTGAAATTGGATGATGCACACGACGACTTGTTTACTGAGGCCTTTCAACTTGAGATTAACGAAGGCAGCGGATCTGATGTGAATGTGCGCGATGTGGGGTATGGCGCATCACAAGTTTTGCCTATTCTTCTGCAAGTGTTCAGTGCCCCTGATGATTGTACGGTTATCGTCGAGCAGCCTGAGTTGCACATGCATTCAGAAGCGCAAGCGGTTTTAGCGGATTTTCTCGTTAGTCAAAGTAAGAACCGGCGTTTTCTTGTTGAGACCCATAGCGAGAACATTCGTTTGCGTTTACAGCTAAGAGGGGTGAATGGGATACCGCGCTACCTGCCATCAATTGAAAAAGAGCTTAATACAAACAGTAGCTTAATTAAGCGAGAGCGAAAAATTGACAAATCTCAAGTCCAGTTTTTGTTTGTAACGCGAAATGCAGATTCAGGGGTTAGTACAGTGAACCCGGTCAATATTGGGGCAGAAGGACTGCTCGACGAACCACCTGCTTCTTTTGCCAGTTTCTTCAGCCGTGACTTGCTAGACTCTTCTGTTATTACAATAGCCAATGAGAAGCTGCATGGGGCTAAGGCGGAGGTGAAAAAATGAGATTCGTTATTGACCCTGATTGTTTTAGTAGCTCTAACCTCTCTCCAACAGAGCTATTATTGGAAATGTTAGTGTTGGTTGATTCATTAAATAGCGACTATGAAGAGCGGAAAAAAGAGCTATTGATTGATAAAAAAATTAAGATATTTATCAGCTACAAGAGGCAAATAAATGAATTGGCCAATCGAAATTTAATCCTAGCTCGGCAAATCGGTGAAAGGTTGAAGAGAGCAGGATTTGATCCATTTCTTGATGAGACGGCAGGCATACTACCAGGCGCTGAATGGGAAGATTACATCGAACGGGAGATAACTAGATCGAGGCTTTTCCTTGCTCTTTTATCTCCTTTTGCAGTGACGGACGAAGGGTATCACCGAATTGAACATGATAAGGCCTTGTACTTACACAGAAGGCGCGAGGGAGCTTTCCCATTTATCATTCCAATCATGACTGAAGGCACTATCTTGCCACCTTACTTCCATGCTAGAAGAATACAATCCCTAAACTTTGCAGATGATTGGGTTGGGTACGTTCAACGGTTCATAACAGAGGAGAAAAAATGGCAGTGTCAAAGACTCGACGCTGAAAAAGCAGATGAACGCCCAGGTGTTTGGGTTGATAAACACTTGGATGGCTCTCGGTTGACCGAGAGGTATAGAAATCAAAACGAGATATTTGCTAGTTGGCAAATCATTTTTTCTGATCACAACGTTTTCCATCTTAATAGGCCTGCCCCGATAGACATTGATTGCCCAAATAATTGCGCTGAGCATGGAAAAATTTTATATGGTGTAGTAAGTGCGATTGGTGGAAAGCTTGTTTCTGAAGAAGCTTGTCGGCACATACATTCCCAGCGAGGGTGTCCTTTTGTTGAGTATTTGAACAATGTTCTCAATCCTGGTAGAGATAACGTGCTTCTACCCAGCAATATAATTCCTTTCATACAAGCGTTGACCGCCAGTATCCAAAATAAGCGTAAAGAAAGAAATAACAATGGATAAATCAGGGGAGACTAAACCTACCGTTCAAGAAGGACGCATTAAACACCTTGAAATGATCCAAGCCATTATTACGCGCATGGCAAACAATTCATTTCTGATCAAAGGCTTGTGTGTCACGCTGGTGACGGCACCAATTGCCCTCTCCGCCAAGGATAGCTACCATACGCTCGCTTTCATCATATACTTTCCTTTGTTGATGATGTGGTTTCTGAGCCCCTTCTTCCTGTGGCAGGAGCGGCTATTCCGAAAGCCCTACGCTTAGCGGCGAGCTTCGCTGGAAACACTCACGGAATTTATGCTGGTCAATCTGCCAAGTTTCAGTCGTGTCGCCGTGCCGGTTCTGGCGGAGTTACACGGGGTGATTGTGTATTTTCCAGCTATCATCAGTCTGCGTCCGGAGGGCGGGGGGCCAAGCATTCGAGGTTGCTGAGATCATCAATCTTTTCGTCGCACGTGTTGAGGTGCGGCGAATGCGTATATCGAATCGTTCATTGAGGTTAAATGATGGACAAATTCTGGACGTGGTTTGGGAGAGCGGACAATATCGTTGGCATCGGCACGGCACTCATTTCGCTTTGCACCTTGTGGCTGGTGTGGCGGCAGGAGCGGCGGTTGCGCGCGCAGGTGCGGGAGAAAGCGCTGCTTGCCAACTTCGCTGACTTGCGGGCGCAGCACGAAGGGATCAAAAGCGTCAAGCCGGTGGCATTTGCACTGTCGCTGATTCCGACCAGCGACTCCATCAAAGGCTCGGTGGAGACGTTTCTTCGCTCGCAGGGTTGGCAGATGCCGATTGAAGAGTTGAATCGGGATGGCCTGAACAATGCCGCCGACCTGGAAGCCTTCATCAATGCGTTGCGGGAAATGCGGCGTTATCTGGAGGCCGCCGGATATACCGAAATCCATCTGTTCATTGCAGGGCCGGTGCAAGCCGGAGCGATCATTGGCGCGGTGTTGCGCAATTGGATTCCGGTCAAGCTTTATCACAAGCCTACGCCAGCACCACCGCAGGTTTATGAATACTGGATGCCGCTGCTGTAAAGGCGGTGGCAAATCATTTCCCTTGTCACAACAATCAGAAATGAGGTTTAGCCGCCATGCTTCCTCCCAACTTTCTGACAATTCCACAGATTCAGCGCGAACAGCGGGCGGGCAGCAAGCTCATGCATTTGTCGGCGCTGCTCGAATATCTGCTGCGGTTGTGCAATCCCAATCTGCTGACCGATGCCGGCAGAGAGCCGACGTTGGGCGAGCGCGTCAATGCCTTCAAGCATCTTTTCGACAGAATTGACCAGGTATTTTGGGCGGTGAAGGTCAGAAACTCCTTTGTCCATGGCCTCGAAAGCAATGCCTACACGGAACGCGATGCGCAAAATGCCATCAACTATTTGATCGAAGCGATTGGGACGGTCTGCGCGCAATCGGCCATTCCGCGCAATTTGGTAGCCGACGTTTATCACGATCCGGATGCGGATGTTCACGCGCGGCAGGAAGCCGAAGAGCGGCAGCGCAAGCAGCGGCAACAGGAACAGGATGCGCAGGCTCGGAGTTTGCGCGCGGAGCAAGAACGGTTGGAGCGGGAGAAGCAGCAACACGCGAAGCGTGAAAATGATTTAGAGCGCAAGGCTGCCAATCGCGTCTCCATTGTTAGCGGGTTGCGCGCAGTGGCGTTTCTGGCGGCAGCGGGCGCAGGTGTGTACTTCGGTTGGCCGAAAGCGCAGGTGTGGATTTATGGCAGCAAGCCGACCGCGTCAGTCGTCCGGGCGCAGGCGGAATTGGCGCTCAGAAACATTCGGGCCAGAAAGAGGCAGACGGAATATGGTGCGCAGGTGACGCAAGCCGAAGCCGCTTGGCGCGATGCCGAGATGGAATTCAAAAAAGGAAATTTCAACCGGGCAGAAGAAAAGTATCGCCAGTTGCTCGGCGTTTGGGACGGGATGAGCAATCGCATTGTGCTCAGCATGAGTTACGACGAATTGTTGGCGGAGGTGAATGCGTTACGCCAGGCGGCACGCAATGCTCAGGCTTCGACAAAGGCTGCGGACGTTTGGAATCAGGCGGAAGAGTTGCGCCGCAATGCCATCTCCGCCCGGCGAAATGGGAATCTGGAAGAAGCCAAGAATCTGGCGATCCAGGCTCGGCAACAGTATGACGCTGCGCAAGCCGCCGCGATTTCTCAACCCTCTGAAACGATTGACAAAAACCTTGCTGGCGACGGCAGCACGGACACGCAAACACCAGCAACAACGCCGACGGCACAGCCCGAACCTGTTCGGACAATCAATCCATTGCCTACGCCAGACCAGCGATGAAAAAAGCCACGCAGAAAAATCTTCATAAAGCCGCAGCCAAACAGCACATTTTGGTGGCGGTCACCGGTAACACGCCGCAAATTGTCACGGAAACGCTGTACGTGCTGGCGATCAAACGGCAACCGCCGGTGCCAATTTCGGCGGTGTATATTTTGACGACGGCCAAAGGGGCAGAAATCGCTTGGAACAGGCTGGGCGGTGACGCGGGCGCGATTGCCGATTTCCAGCGCGAATATGACATCGGGTGGAAGATCGAATTCAGTCGAAAGAATCTGCTGGTATTCAAACAGCGCAATGCCGACGGGACGGAAACGCCGCTGGAAGACATTCGCTCGTCGGCGGACAACGAAACGCTGGCGTCGGAGTTGTTGGGCTTTATCAAAGAACTGACCGCAGATCCAAACGTGGTGTTGCATTGTTCGCTTGGTGGAGGTCGGCGCACGATGTCGGCGTATATGATGCTGGCGCTGATGATGTACGGCCGCGAAGATGACGAACTGACACACGTGGTCATTAACGAAGAGTTTGAAACCAATCCGGATTTCTTCTTTCCGCCGAAGGAAAGCAAACCGATGGCGATTCGCGTCGGCTACAGCAACAAACTTTCGATCATCAACACCAGCGAAGCCAAATTGGAAGTCGCGCAAATTCCTTTTGTCCGGCTGCGCAATAGTTTAGGGGACGATGTCGTCAAAGTAGAAAACGGTTTGCAGCAATTGATCACCATCGCGCAACAGAAACTTGACCGAACAACACCCAACCGCTTGGTTATCGAAATGGCGACAGGGCAGGCGCGATTTGGATCGAAGCCCATTGCACTGCGCGGCGTCAAGCTGGCACTGCTGACCTATTACGCCGACAACAAAATCAATTTCTGCGTTGAACGCGACCGTCCTGTTTGCGGTGAGTGCCAGGCGTGTTTCGACAATCCCGCCTCGGACGAACCTCGCTTTTTGGAGTTTTACCGGCAGTTTTATGGCGGCTCGACAGAACAATTGGAAGAAGCGGGCGAAGGCCGACTCGATGCCGACATTCTGATGTCGTACCACAGCAAGATCAACAAAACGCTTCAGCCCTTGTCCATCAAGATTGATTCGCGCCGTCAATGGGGCGGCACGAAATACGGAATAAGCCTCGACAAAAACCTGATCGAAATCATCTGGCCGCAAAAATAACAATCTCCTCTTCCCTTCCCACAAGCAACCTTTCCAAAACCTTTCCGGCAATCTTTCTTCCACCATTCTCTAGCGGTGCCGAACTGCGCCTGCCTGTATTTTGCGCGCCGTGTTCGACGGTTTGAACACGAATTCAATCAACAACAGGAGGCAAAAATGGTTCAACAGGTTTTCAATCAAGCGCGGTCTTTTGTGGAAGACCGCTTGGCAAGTTTCGGCACAATCAAACAACAGCCGATTCAATATGCTGCTGCGACGCAGGCTTTTCACAACACGACTTGGCGAAAAGCACCGCTCGTTCGGCGAGTGTTGGCCGATGTGATTGATCGGCTGGTTCCCCTTCCGTTCATTGTGGCTGGGTATTTCTGCCCGGAGTGGATTTGGGTCGTTTTCGCCTGGCACTGGTTGCGCGATGCAGGTCCGCAGCGGCGCAGCTTTGGCAAACTGATCTGTCGGTTGCGCGTGGTGGATACGGATGCGGCTTCGCCTGTGCGTTGTGCCTGGTGGCAAGCGCTATTACGGCGAACGGGAATGTCGTTGGCGCAATCGGCTTATTGCCTGCCGGGATGGATATTATGGGCGTTTGTGTATGACTTGGTGGCACTGGCGTTTGTGCTGCTCAGCCCACGCGGACAACGCCTGGAAGATTTAGCGGCAGGAACGATGGTCGTAACGGAAGCTAACTACCGGAAGCAAGGAGGAGCACGATGAATAACAGAACAGGAATTTTTGAAGCAGTCTGCGATCCCGCCAATCTGATGTCGGCGTGGAAACAAGTTCGTGCGAACAAAGGCGCTGCCGGAGTTGATCTGGTCACCATCACGAATTTCGAGCGCCAGCTACAGTCGAACTTAATCACGCTGAGCGGAAAGCTGCTCGATGGGCGGTATTACCCGATGCCCGCGCGCAAATTCGAAATGAAAAAGTCCAATGGCGGCACTCGGACACTGGCGATTTTAACCGTCGAAGATCGCATCGTGCAGCGAGCGATGTTAAATGTGTTGGAACCATTCTTTGAACCAGTTTTCAGCCCAGTCAGTTACGGGTTTCGCCCCGGTCGCAATGTGCAAATGGCCGTGGAAAAACTGCTTGAATATCGCGCCAGCGGCAACGTTTACGTGCTCGGAGGTGACATCACCGACCTGTTTGGCTCACTGGATCACGATCTGTTGATGGAACAGGTGGCAGTGCGCATCCGCGATAAACGTGTGCTCGGTTTGCTCAGGATGTGGCTGGATTGCGGCCAACTCCTTCCCAAAGAAGAGGTTGCAACCGACGATGGCCGCAGTCTGACCGAACGGCTGGGCGATTACGCAACGGGCGCAGTCAATTCCGCCGTAGGCAATTTGATGGAAGAACACAGCGGATACGGCTACGGCCAATATGGCAGTTATCCGCAAGGGCAATTTTACGGAGCTGCACCGACTTCACCGATGGATGAATCGGCGATGGAAGAAATGCGCCGCCGGGCCCGCAACGAATCGCTGAAACGGTTGGGCCGAGAC
>CAYLJQ010000259.1:0-9021 GCA_964383955.1 uncultured Heliomicrobium sp.
CAAATTCGCGCATGACGATCCTGCGCAATTGCCGAATGCCGCAATGATTGCCGTATCGGCAGCAGCATTGCTGGTGGCTTGGGGTGTGTTTATCAAGTTCAACCGTCACGCGGAAGAATTGGAACCCGAAGCAATGGACAAGGTAAAAAGAGAAGATCATCGGATTGAGCAATGAGAGCAGGTATGTCTTTCCATCGCTGGGGTAACAATTTCATTCGAATGATAACAAGGGAGGGCAAAGAACAATGAAAGGGCGATCAAATTTGGCGTTTTCCCGATTTGCCAAGTGGACAGCACACAAAATGGGACAACCCATTGCAACCGTTAGTGCAGTGGTCGTGATTGTTGTGTGGGCAATGACGGGGCCGATTTTCGGGTTTAGCGATACGTGGCAACTGATCATCAACACAGGAACAACCATCGTCACCTTCCTGATGGTCTTTTTGATTCAGCACACTCAGAATCGGGATACGGAAGCGCTTCAGATCAAGCTTGATGAATTGATTCGCGTGATGACAGGCGCAAGAAACGAGCTGCTAGGCGCAGAAGAGTTTGATGAAAAAGAATTGGAGCAGTTGCGAACGCAATTTTCCCGTTTATCCAAAAACGCTCGCCACACACGAATGCCAAACGATGGACCCCGGCGGGAAGAAGAAGACATACAAAATCTGGCGGCACAGCGTTGAGCCTGTTGTACCTGATTGCGATGACCGCCTTTACTGGCAGCCTGATTAATGAAGCAAAGGTAAAAATACTTTGCGATTTTTCTTTCCAGGGTCTGGCTAGGAACTTACATTTCGGCAAAGTTTCTTAATAACTTTAAGCCCGCAGTTTGGCTTTTTTCCGGGTGAAACTGGACGCCGACAATGTTGTCACGTCCACAAATGGAGGCATACAACATGCCGTAATCGGTTTCTCCAAGCACACAGCTTTGATCAGACGCTTCAACATAAAACGAATGAACAAAGTAAAAAAAAGTCTGGCTGGGTAATCCGTTAAACACTTTGTGCTGATGTTTGAATTCGACCTGATTCCAGCCGATATGCGGCACACGCAGTTTTTCCGGGAACTTCACGACTCGGCCAGGCATCAATCCCAAACCTTTATGAATGCCAAACTCATGACCTTCGTCAAACATCATTTGCAAACCGACACATAATCCAATAATCGGCTTCCCTGTTCCGGCAGCTTCCAGAACCAATTCGTCAAAGCCATGCGCTTTCAACCCATCCATGCACGCCTTGAACGCGCCAACGCCGGGCAGCACCAGCTTGTCGGCTGAACGCAAAACCGTTTCGTCGCTGGTAACAACGGCTTCAATGCCTTGCGAAGTAAACGCCTTCTCGACGCTGCGCAGATTTCCAACGCCATAATCAATGATTGCGATGCGCATCAAATAACTCCCTTGGTGGACATCACGCCCTCGATTCGATCATCCAATCGGACGGCTTGCGACAAGGCGCGTGTCGCAGCCTTGAAGACCGCTTCAATAATGTGATGCTGGTTGCGCCCGTATAAGACCTCAATGTGCAGATTGCAGCGGCAATGTTCTGCAAACGAATGCCAGAAATGTTCGGCCAATTCGACCGAAAACGTGCCGACTTTGTCGCGCGTGTTTTCAACCCGATAAACCAGAAAGTAGCGACCGGAAAGATCCACTACCGCGCGCGCCAGTGTTTCATCCATAGGCACATAGGCTTGTCCGTAGCGAACAATTCCCTTCTTATCACCTAGAGCTTCGGCAAATGCCTGCCCCAGACAAATGGCAATGTCTTCAACTGTGTGATGATCGTCAATCTGCAAATCGCCTTTGCAGGTTAGTTCCAGATCGAACAGCCCGTGACGCGCAAATAGATCAAGCATATGATCCAGAAACGGCACGCCCGTGCTGATGCTGCTTTTGCCCGCGCCATCCAGATTCAGTTGCAAACTGATGTCGGTTTCTTTCGTCGTGCGTTTGATTTCAGCTTTGCGGTTCATCTTAGTGCCAAAATCTCCTTCAATGCTGCAATCAGCTTGTCGTTTTCATCCGGCGTGCCGACGCTGATGCGGACGTAATTTTCCAGCATCGGCGCGCTACTGACGTTGCGAATCAGAATGCCGCGCCCGTGCAGAGCCTCAAACAATTCTTTCGGCGGAATCGCTGTTTTGACGCAGAAGAAATTCGCCGCCGAAGACACAGGAATCAATTGCCCATCAAACGTTTGAAGTTCGGCAAAAAGCCTGTCGTGTTCGCCGCGCATCTTTTCAACCAGGGGCTGCAACAAGTGCATGTTTTCTAGCGCGACTTCCGCTGCCGTCATCGAAAAGAAATTCAAACTGTACGGCATCTTGGCTTTGTTGAATTCCTGAATCAGTTCCGGCGCAGCCAGACAATACCCGACACGCAATCCGCCCATCGCCATGGCTTTGGAAAAGGTGCGCAGGATAACGAGGTTTTTGTATTCGCTCAGCAAGGGAATGAAATCTTCGCTGCCAAATTCCAGATACGCTTGATCCACAACGATGATTGCATTGCTGTTTCGCAGCAGCGAAGCCAGATCGCGCGGCGAAATCGTGCATCCGGTTGGATTGTTCGGCGAACAGATGATTGCCAAATCGGCGTGGCTTGAAACCAGTTTGCTGGCCAGACGCGGGATGTTAAACGTCAGGTCTTCGTTCAGGGGAACCGGAATCACTTCCCCGCCCGCGACTTGAATGACCTGACGATAGACGGAAAACGTCGGTTCGGGCAGCACGACTTTGATGCCTTTTTCGACGATGCAATTGACGACCGACTGAATCATCTCATTCGATCCATTCCCCGCCATCACACCATCGGCTTTCCAACCCACGTGCGCTGCCAGCTTTTCCAGCAATCGCGTTGGAATAAATTCCGGGTACCGCGCCCAATCGTGTTGGCTGGCTCGGCGCAAAACTTCGTCTTTGATCGCAGCAGGCATTCCGAACGGATTTTCGTTCTGATTGATTTTGATCGGCGCGTCGAGCGGATCAAGCGTGTAGGCTTTGATCGCGCGAACGTTTTCTTTGATTTGGTCGAGTGGTGAAGACATACAACTATTCGTATCGGATAGTGGCTGCTCGCGCGTGAGCGTCGAAGCCTTCGGACAAGGCCAGCCGTTCAATCGAAGCCGCTGTTCGCATCAATTCTTCTTTGGTGTAGCGAATGACGCTTGTCCGTTTCAGGAAGTCGTACACGCCTAGCGCCGATGAAAAGCGCGCCGTGCCCCCGGTCGGCAACACGTGATTTGTTCCGGCGAAATAATCGCCGACGGATTCCGGCGAATATGGCCCAATGAAAATTGCTCCGGCGTTGTGAACCTTGGCGGCGGTGGCTTCGGCGTCGGCAGTGATGACTTCGACGTGTTCCGGTGCCAGCCGGTTGACCAGATCGCAAGCGTCATCCAACGAATCCACAATGATCAATGCGCCAAAATCTACCAATGAACGCTGGACGATTTCGCGTCGTGAAAGCGTTGCCGTTTGATGCGCCAATTCAACAGCGACGGCTTCGGCCAGTTTGACGCTGGTTGTGACCAGAATCGCCGCGGCATCTTCGGAATGTTCAGCTTGCGACAGCATGTCTGCGGCGACGAAATCCGCGCGCGCCGTGTCATCGGCGATGACAACGATTTCGCTGGGGCCTGCAATGGAATCAATATCCACTGCTCCATAAACCAGTTTTTTGGCTGCGGCAACGTATTGGTTTCCGGGACCAACGATCTTGTCCACGCGCGGAATGGTCGCAGTTCCGCAAGCCAGCGCGGCCACCGCCTGCGCGCCTCCGACCAGATACACTTCAAACAATTCCAGCTCTTTCAGCACAGCAGCAATGACCGGGTTCTGCGCGAACTGCGCTGGAGGGGTCACAACAACGATTCGTTCAACACCAGCTACTTGCGCCGGAATCGCGTTCATCATCACCGTCGAAGGATACGCCGCGGTGCCACCGGGAACGTACAGCCCGACGATTTGCAGTGGACGAATGCGTTGCCCCAGCCGCACACCGTTGGCCATTTCGACTTCCCAGTCTTTGGTCATCTGTTTTTCGTGGTAATAGCGAATGTTCGAGATGGCTTCGCGCATTGCGGCGATCAGTTCTTCGTCAACATTTTCAGCCAGCTCTTCGATGCGTTCGCGGCCAACGCGCATGGTCTGCGCCGACAACACAACGTTGTCGTACCGTTGTGTGCATTCCACGACTGCGGCGTCTCCGCGCGTGGTCACATCACGAATGATGGCTTCGGTACGCCGCATGATTTCGCTGTTCAAGCCAACATTGCGGCTCAGAATGCGTGTGAGTTTTTCGCTTTCTTCGGGGCGTGTGTTTTCTAGTTTGATAATTTCGATCATAAAGTTCTGACTTCGTGCATTAACCATTCGCCATTACACATTATCCATTTTCGGTCAGGGTATAAAGTTTTCTACCTGTCGGCTAATGGTTAATTGGCAATGGGTAATGAGTATTTTGTGGAACCTATTCTTGCTGCAAAGCCACAGTCAATTTGGCGATCAGCTCTCCGACTTCGACTCGTTTCAGATGAAAGCTGGCTCGGTTGACCACCAACCGAGCGGTGGATTCGGTGATGACTTCGATCACATCCAGACCGTTTTCTTTCAGCGTGCGTCCGGTTTCGACCAGGTCAACAATTCGATCCGACAAGCCAATCAGCGGAGCCAATTCGACGGAACCCGACAGCGGAATGACTTCGATGGGCACGCCTTTTTGCTGGAAGTACTCCGAAGCAATGCGTTGATATTTCGTCGCCACGCGAACCGTTGCCAGCAAGTTGTAATCCTGGCCGATGACTTCGCGTTTGCCTGCGACGGCGATGCGGCAATAGCCGAATTTCAAATCCAGTGGTTCGTGAACATCGGCTTGCGATTCCAACAAGACGTCGTGTCCGCAAATCCCAGCATCCGCGACGCCATATTCAACATACGTCGGAACATCGCCAGGTTTGACCAAAATAAAAGCGTATTTTCCGTCAGCCGAGTGAATGATCAGTTGGCGCGACTTCAGTTCGCTTTCTTCGACGACAATTCCGGCGCGAGCAAACAACGCCAACGCATCATCTTGCATGCGGCCTTTGGAAAGCGCAATCGTCAATTTGTTCGGGTTACTTTGCACTGATTCTTACCTGCTTCTGTTGCTGTCGGCGTTCGCGCGCCTGACGGAAAGCCGATGCCAAATCGCCATTGACCGCGATTGGCTGTGCGGATTCGCTATTGTCTGGCTGAACTTGCCGATGTTTGGCAATGGCGCTGACCAATCCATCCAGCGCAAAGGAAAAGCCAACCGCAGGTTCCGACTGGCCAAAGTTGGCGATCAAATTGTCGTACCGGCCTCCGCTGCCGACTTCAACGCCCAAACCCGGTGCGAAGACTTTGAACACCAGGCCGGTGTAATACTCCTGCACGCCAGTGTCGCCCAGGTCAATATCGAAATTGTCGCTGAGGCCAAGCGCCGCCAGCGTGGAATAAATCTGCCCCAGATGCTCCACTGCCGAGCGGGATTTTTCATTGATCATAATTTGCCGCGCGCATTCAATGGCTTCTTCTTTGCCGGCAATTTGCGTCAATCGGCAAAATTCATCACGGCGAGCTTGCTCAATTTGCGGAGCGACAACTTGCAGAAATTCCGCCAGCGCCAGGCTGTTTCGGCGATCAATCAATTGCCGCAACTGCGCCCGTCCAGCGTCATCCAGCTTCAGGAAATCAGCCACACCGCTGAAAAAATCCACGTGCGAAAGCGCAATCCGAAAATCTTTCAGACCCAGCGCCGTCAGCACTTCCGCCGCAACCAACAAGACTTCGACATCGGCGACAATATCCGGTTCGCCAATGTGCTCGACGCCAAGCTGGTGAAATTCGCGCGCCGCATGTTCCGCCGGATCGTCGTACCGAAACACTTCGCCGGAATAACAAAGTCGAATTGGCCGTTCGCGCTTCAAAAACCGGGTCGCCACCGTCCGCGCCACCAGCGAGGTCAGTTCCGGCCTTAAAGCCAACAAAGCGCCATCGCGGTCCACAAAGCGATACGTGGCTTCCGCCTTTTCCGCGCCCATCCCGCGCGCAAACAGATCGTGATAATCGAAAATTGGCAGGATGATTTCGTCATACGACCATCCGGCAAACACACGCATCGCACGCGCTTCCACCGAACGCCGCAACCGCACTTCGTCGTCGAAGAAGTACTGAACGCCTGCCGGAATTTTTGTGAGTGATGACATAAAAGAATTTCTTATTGCGTATCGCTTCAAATACCTTTCCCACCGCTGCTCAACAATAATGCAATGATCTGCTGATGATTCTGGCGCTTTGCCCAGAACAAAGCGGTATGCCCGCCACCTTCCGTCATGTTTACATTTGCGCCTTTTTCTATGAGCAGTTTTACAGTTTCGAGATGGCCTTCTCGTGCCGCCACCGTCAAGGTGTCCAATCATCGTTTGCTCGAGCATCCACATTAGCTCCTTGCTCGAGCAAAGCCTTAATTGAAGCAATATTATTTTCTGCTGCCGCGTCTACAAGCATTCGATCTACATTACGACTACAGGCTGCTCCAATCAGCAAGATGGTCATGTAAACAGTCGCTTTAATAAACCGAAGCATTATCTACTTCTCTCCAAACAATTTTTCACTACCCCTGCACAGAATACCCGCCATCCACCGGAATTGCAGTGCCTGTAACAAAATCCGAAGCCGGGCTGGAAAGAAAAATGGCGATGCCTGCGAAGTCTTCAGTAATTCCCCAGCGGCCAGCCGGAGTGCGTTCCAGCACTCGTTCGTGAAGCCCTCTTACCTGTTCGCGCGCTTTGCGGGTCAGGTCAGTGTCAATCCAGCCGGGCAGCACCGCGTTAACCTGAATGTTGTCTTTGGCCCAGGCAGTGGCCAGACCTTTGGTCATTTGAACGATGCCGCCTTTGCTGGCGGCGTAAGGCACAGCGAACGATGCGCCGAAAATGGACATCATCGAACCGATGTTGATGATTTTGCCTCCGCCTGCGCGTTTCATTTCCGGGTAAGCGGCTTGCGCACAAACAAACGCGCTGGTCAGATTGGTTTCCAGCACTTCGTGCCATTCGGCCAAGTTGTATTCCGTCGGCTGTTTGCGAATGTTGGTGCCTGCGTTGTTGACCAAAATGTCCAAGCGGCCAAAACGTTCCACCGCAAACGCGATCATTGATTGGCAAGAAGCCTGGTCAGTGACGTTGGCTTCAACAGCGGCGGCTTTGGCGCCAAGCGATTCAAGATCAGCCACGGCGGCGGCGTTTTTCTCTGCGTTGCGACCGGCGATGACAACCGCCGCGCCAGCATTCGCCAATCCGCGAGCCATTCCCAGCCCAATGCCTCCGTTGCCGCCGGTAACAATGGCGACGCGGCCTGATAGATCAAATGGATTCATGTGTAGTTGTTCTCCCAAATGAATTGATAAAGCGTCAGGACATTTGCCGTCCGTGATTGTCTACGCGGACTTCCAGCGCACGAGCTTTTGCGCCTTTGGATTCGATGCGGCGGACCATTTCGCCGGCGATTGCTTCGCCGTTTTCAGTCACAAAGGCAATCATCGTCGAACCGGCTCCGCTGATGGCGACACCGAGCAAGCCCGGAAATTTATGCGCTTCTTCATTCAGATGCAGCACTTCGGAAATGCCCGGAGCCAGCGGCGCGCGATACGGTTGATGCAGCCGATCGTGCAACGCTTCGTTGATCAGATCGAATCGCTTTTCCGCCAGTGCAGCTTGTAACAAAGCCGCTCGTTGCAGGTTGTAAATCGCGTCGTGTCGCGTGTTCATTTGCGGCAACACGGCACGCATCTTGGCCGTTTCCATCTCGAAATCCGGAATGCAGATCACGATTTTGACTTCTTCCGGCCAGTGGCGTTTGACCGTCAACAGCGAACGCCGTTCATTGCCCGCGTAATCCGTGCGCTCTTTGACGACGGCTACGACCAGCCCGCCAAGCGTGCTCGGAGCCAGATTGTCGCCGTGGCCTTCGAAGTTCAGTGCGAAATCGAAAAAGTCTGCTTGATCCAGTTTGTCGCCGCTCAAGGCTTCGTAAATCGAAAGCCCGGCGATGATTGCCGAACTGCTGCTGCCTAGTCCGCGCGCCAACGGAATCTGACTGTCCACACGAATGCGCGCACCAGTCAGTTTTTGGCGACGCGCTTCGGCGGCAAACAGCGCTGCACGTAACATCAGGTTCGATTCGTCGAGCGGGACTTTTTCAGCGCCTTCGCCGGTCGGAACAATTTCAAACCTGTTGTCGAGCGGTTCGACTTCCAGCCGCAGATACAATGACAAAGCTAGTCCGCAAGTGTCGAAGCTTGCGCCAAGGTTCGAGGTGGAAGCAGGTACGATGATTTCGGTTTTCGGCATTCAAAAACTAAGCCCTTCGGAATTATTTCAGAAACAGTTTTTGACCAACAGACACAACGCCGGTTTTGGTTACGGTGGCATAGACTCCCGCGCAAACTTCATTCAGCCGAGCCACGGATTTCAACACAATCGGATCGCTTTCGGCAGTGTCAGGGTCAAGATTGACCATTGCACAGCGCACGTCTCTCAAGGTAATGCCAACTTCCGCGCCGCCGTCTGCCCCAAAGCAAATGCTGCGGCCAACCCATTGATCTTCGGAAAACTGCTCTGGGGAGTTGGTTTCAATCAGTAAATTTGGACGGAACCGGCGGACATCCAATGGTTTTCCGCTCTCGACTTCCAATCCCTGAATCGTGCCCAGGCTGATCAACGACACCGCCGCTTCGTCAAAGACGCCGTGATTGAGTTGCATCAGTTGAACGTCTTTTCCGTAAAGGCGGGCAATTTCAGCGCGCAACTCTTCACTGCGCAATTCCAATTCTCGGCCTTCGGGAGTGCGAACGTGTGTGGGCAAATCTTCCCCAGAGCTTTCAGCCGACCGAAACAGTTGATAACGGATCAACGAAGGAAGACGGCCCGCCGACAGCCACGGGAATCCGCCGGAATCTTCCATTCGGCGAAACGCGAATCGCCGGTCGCCTTC
>CAYLJQ010000260.1:0-8968 GCA_964383955.1 uncultured Heliomicrobium sp.
TACACATACCCAAAGACTTCAGAGGAACATACCACCAGAAGCTTCCAGGCGTTGCGCGTTTACCCAGCGGCCTTCTTCGGAACACAGGAACGCGACCACGCCGCCGATGTCATCGGGAACGCCGACGCGACCGAGCGCAGTTTGTGAAGCCAGAAAATCTTTGATGCCCGGATTGTGTTCGAACGCGCCGCGCGTGAAGTCGGTTTCAATCGCGCCGGGTGCGACGACATTGGCGGCGATGCCGCGCGGGCCGAGTTCTTTGGCCAGATAGCGCGTGAAGACTTCAATCGCGCCTTTCATCGAGGCGTACGCCGCATATCCCGGAATCGCAAACCGCGCCAAGCCAGTCGAAGTGTTGATGATGCGTCCGCCGTTGGCGATCAGCGGCAGCAGCTTTTGCGTCAGAAAATACACTCCTTTGAAATGGACGTTCAGCAGTTCGTCAAAAGCTTCTTCGGTGGTTTGGTCAATGGTCGAATACCGATCAATGCCCGCGTTGTTGATTAGAAAGTCGAAGTCTGGCCGCTGCCAATTGGCTGCCAGCGTTTGCGACAAGGTTTTGTGAAAGCCGTCGAACTGTTTCAGGTCCGCCACGTCCAACTGCAACGCGACGGCTTTGCGGCCAAGCGAGTTGATTTCCGCGACGACCGCTTCGCCCTCTTCCTTCTTTTGGCGATAGGTCAGAATCACTTCGTTGCCTTTGCGGGCAAGCTGCAATGCGATGTTGCGGCCCAGGCCGCGGCTGCCTCCAGTTACCAAAGCGATTTTGTTTGTAGCATCTTTGTTCATTTCTTTTTCTCCTTTATCAGCCAGCGTAATTCTGTTTGTGCGGCATCCCAAATTGCCTGCCCTACCGCAGTAATCGGCGAACGCTGCGTGAAAGCCGCGGCCACTGCATACAGCGTCAGCGGCGAAAAATGCGATTGGTTCGCAATCGCGAAAATCGGTTCCCATCGTTCCGGATGAAACTTGGTTTTGAATGCGTCCAGGCCGTCGAAGTTATAAAACCGGCGACCGTGCGCTCGCACCCAGTTCAACAAAACGCGCAGCCAAAAAGGCGCTGGCTCTGTTTCGATGACGGCGCGCTGGGATAGTGGCGACAATCCCAGCGTGAGGAATGAACAGTTGCTTTCGGCCAATGTCCTGACTGCCGCATCAATCATCAACTCGCTGGTGCCATTTACCGCGCCTTGTCCACGTATGATTTGTTCGATCAGCCAGCCATCGCGCCGGGGAACAGGAGAGGCTATCACAAACCCAATGATTTTGTTTTGCCGCTCCGCCACAAAGATTCGCCGGTCATACAGCCGTTCCAGCGTCATCGGTTCAACCAGAAAATGCAGCGTGGGAAAACTGCGCGTCGCCAGCCATTCCTGCAAACAGCGCAGCAGTTCCGGGTTGTGGCTGGCGCGTTCTGCCGTCCACTCAGTAACTGTCACGCCTTTGTTCCTCGCACGATTCAATTGGGCTTTTAGCGAAGAATGGTGTTCAAAAATCTGCGGCCAGATTTGCGGCTGCCAGACGGGTTGCGCGCCCAGCAACGCCATCGAATGGCAGGTAGAATTTCGCAAAACCGATTCCAGCCGCGATTCCGCGCAGAAGTAGCAGGCGCTTAATCCGCTCTTGGCCGAAGCGCTTTCAAATTCGGCGGCGACTTCTGCCAGCCGGTGTTCCCGGCAAACCGGCGCACCAGCAACAATGCGAACGCCACACTTTTCGACATACCCGACCACGGCGTCACCCGCCGCCGCGAACCAATGAGAAATGCCAGGGTTCAGAATTTGGTAGGCCGTGGTGTTCCATCCGAACTGCAAAACCAATTCACGCGCCCGTTGAAGATCGGAAGGAATCACGTTGGAGTTCTGCGACAACACAATGTTCGAAGTATTGAAGCGTGTACGAACAATTGCAAATACAAAGGTTTATCCATTTTTCAGCCACCGAGGCCACAGAGATCGCTGAGGAAGAAACTGATCCGTTTTCTCGGTGTTCTCTGAGTGCTCTGTGGCTGAGAACAAAGAGTGAATAGCCCCTGGGTTCATGTACGAACAATTGCAAATACGCTATTAATGTCACATCACTTCAGTTGCGAATCGTACCTTATGGACAACAATTCACCTTTCCATATTTCCAAATCGCGCCGTTTGCCGACGCGCCGTGAATTTCTGTGGCAAGCGGGCGGCGGACTGGGCGGCATTGCGCTGGCTTCCATGCTGGCAAACGATTCCGCGCTGGCGCAGGGCGGCAAACTTCATCACAATGCCAAAGCCAAACGAGTCGTTCACTTTTTTATGGCCGGGGCCGCCAGTCATATTGACCTGTTCGATTACAAACCCGAACTGATCAAACGCCACGGCCAGCCGAGCGATTTCGGCGAAAGCGTGGAAACCTTTCAGGATGGCTTGGGGCCATGGCTGCGGCCCGTCTGGGATTTCAAACCGTACGGCCAAAGCGGCAAGATGCTGGGCGAACCAGTTGCGGCTCTGGGCAAAGTCGTAGACGAGATCGCCTTTATTCACAACCGGGTCAGCAAATCGGGCGTTCACAGCACGGCGACGCTGTTGCAGGCGACGGGCTTTTTGCTGCCCGGCTTTCCTGGCGCAGGGTGCTGGGTCAGTTATGGATTGGGTTCGATGAACGACAACCTGCCGACTTTTGTCGTCATGCCGGATCATCGCGGCTTGGCTTCGAATGGAGTCAAAAACTGGGACTCGGCGTTTTTGCCCGCCGAACACAGCGGCACAGTGATTTATCCTGGCCGGGATGAACCCGTCGCCGATCTGTTCCCGCACAAAACTGCCCGCTATGTCACCCGCGAAAGCGAAGCGGCAACGCAAAAATTGATGGAGGAAATCAATCGCTCTCACGCCGCCACGCGTGAAGGCGATCAGCGATTGGAAGGCCGAATTCGCAGTTACGAGTTGGCCGCCAAAATGCAGATGGCCGCGCCCGAAGCCTTGAACCTGAAAGCTGAGCCGGAGCACGTGTTGAAGCTATACGGTTTGGATCGTGGCCCGCGCGAATGGCCCAAGGAAATCAACGACGAAGAAGAAACGTTTTACTTCGCGCAAAAATGCCTGGCTGCACGGCGTTTGTTGGAACGCGGCGTTCGCTTCATTCAAATCTGGAGCGGCAACGACAATAGCTTTCCACGCCGCAATTGGGATTCGCACGAAAACATCAAACAGGATCACGGGCCGCTAGCGACGGGAATGGCACGCGGCTGCGCGGCCTTCATTCAAGACTTGAAACAGCGCGGCTTGCTGGACGACACCATCATTTTGTGGACGACTGAATTTGGCCGCATGCCTTCCAGTCAGGGCGGCACCGGACGCGATCACAATCCGTTCGTCTTTACCAACTGGCTGTGCGGCGGCGGAATCAAAGGCGGCATCAGTTATGGCGAAAGCGATGAGTTCGGCTACAAACCGCTGGATCGCAAGAATCCGACAGAGGTTTACGACATTCACGCCACGATGCTGCACTTGCTGGGCATTGACCACGAACAACTGGGCTTTTATCACAACGGCATCAAGCGGCGGCTGACCGATGTTCACGGACACGTCATCAAACCGTTGCTAGCATAAATTGATACGGTACCGCGCGCGTGAGCAAGCGGCAGACTGGAAGGCAACCGCTTGCTTACGCGCGCGGTACCGTACTGAGTCCCAAACCTTATGAAAAGCATACTGGCTGGAATCAGCATCATCGTCGTGCTGTTATGGAGTTCCCCAATCCAACAACCGGAATTCGACTTGCTCATTCGCAATGGCCGCGTGGTTGACGGCACGGGCAATCCGTCTTTTGTCAGCGATGTCGGCATTCGCGATGGCAAAATTGCGGCAATTGGCAGGCTCGCTGACCGCAAAGCGACGCGCATGATTGACGCGGCGGGCTTGGTGGTCGCGCCCGGCTTCATTGACATCCACAACCATTCCGACGACACGATTCTGGAAGACGGCAACGCCGAAAGCATGGTCCGGCAGGGCGTGACCACGATGATTTTCGGCGAAGGCGGTTCCGCTGCGCCGTCGGAAAAATGGAAGGATTTCGCCAGCTATTACGCCGAACTGTTGCGGCGCGGCATTGCGACTAACGTCGGTTCCTATATTGGATCAAGCACCGTCTGGACAAAGGTTCACGGCAGCAAAGCCGGGCCAGCGACAGCAGAAGAACTCAGGCAGATGCGCGCCGTTGTGCGCACAGCAATGGAGCAAGGCGCGCTGGGCGTCGCCAGTAGTTTGAGCGGTCCGCCCGGCGTCTGGATTGACACCGACACGCTGGTGGCTATGTGTGAAGTCGCGGGCGAACACGGAGGAATCTACTCCACGCACATGCGTACCGAAGGCGAAGGCGTTTTCAAAGCTGTCGCCGAAGCCCTGGAAATTGGCCGCCGCGCCAAACTTCCCGTGGACATCATTCATCTGAAAATCGCCGAGCATAAGTTGTGGGGCAAAATGCCGGACTTGGTCGCGCTGATCGCCAATGCACGCGTCCAAGGCCAATTGGTCGAAGCCAACGTTTATCCATACCGCGCCGGGCAAAACAATCTTTCGAGCATCATTCCGCCCTGGGCGCACGAAGGCGGCAGCAAAGCGATGATCGCCCGGCTGAAAGATGCCGCCCAGCGCCCGCGTTTGGAAAAAGAAATTCTGAACGGCATTCCCGGCTCTGACTGGTACAACCATTACACGGCGACTGGCGGCTGGGACGGTATGTTGCTGGTCACGTTCCGAAATCCAAAGTACAAACAGTTCCAGGGCAAACGCATGAGCGAAGTCATCAAGGTGATTGGCAAACCGCCGCTCGACGTGCTGTTTGAATTGCTGGCCGAAAACGAAGGCTCTGTGCCGACAGTTTATTTCCACCACTCGGAAGAAGACATGCGCTACGCCTTAAAACAACCGTTCGTTTCCATCGGCTCGGACGGCACGGCGGTTAAAACTGAAGGGCCGCTTGCCGCTGGACATCCGCATCCGCGTTATTACGGTACGTTCCCGCGCGTGCTGGGCCGGTACGTGCGCGAAGAAAAGTTGATCACGCTGGAAGAAGCCGTGCGCAAGATGACTTCGGCCAACGCCGCGAAAATTCGCGTTTACGACCGGGGATTGCTGCGGCCTGGACAATGGGCGGATGTGACGATCTTCAACCCCGACACCGTCATTGATAACGCCACGTTCGAGAAGCCGCATCAGTACGCCACCGGCGTCGAATACGTCATCGTCAACGGCAAGCCTGTGCTGGAACGCGGGACGCATACTGGCGCGCGACCGGGCGCGATTTTGTATGGCCAAGGGCGAAAATAAGGAACGCTATGTCGAGAAAGCACAAACAACGACTGAACGCCGCAAGAGCAATTTTGATTTTGGCTGCATTGTTTGTATGGACATGGGAATTGTTGCTTCCTGCGCAAAATGGCCTTTCGACCGCACAAGCGCCAAACTTTGCGCAAACGCTGTACCCGGCATTGGAAAAAGCCGCCTGCCGTGCGTGTCACAATTCTGACGGCGTAGCTTCAGCAACGCGTCTTCTCTTCCCCGAAGCGGACGCGAGCGCCGAACAGATCGAAGCCTTCGGTAAATCTCTCGTTGAATTGGTTGATCGCAACAAGCCGGAAGAATCGCTGTTACTAACCAAGCCCACCAAGCGCATTCCGCACGCGGGCGGCGAGCGAATCAAGCAAGGCAGCGAAGAAGAAGCTGTTTTGAAAGCCTGGGTTCAGCAGTTGGCGAAACTCTCTGGCGACGAACTCGCACGCGCCTTGAAGCATCGAGAAGAAAGCGGCGACACAAGCAAACGCCCAACCGTAGCGCTGCGGCGATTGACGCATAGCCAGTACAACAACACTGTCCGCGATTTGCTCGGCGATCAAAGCGCGCCCGCCAACCAGTTCCCGCCCGAAGATTTCGTCAACGGCTTCAAAAACCAATATCAGGCGCAAAATTTGTCGCCGCTGCTGGTCGAAGCGTACAGCGCGGCGGCGGAGCGATTGGCGCGCAATGCTTTCTACGGGGGCGACCGGCGCTCACTTCTTCCCTGCAAACCGTCGGCGGCGTGCCGCGCGCGCTTCGTGCGTGAATTTGGATTGAAAGCGTTTCGGCGTCCGCTGGAATTGGACGAACAGAAACGCTACGAAGACCTGTTCCGCCGCGAAACCGATTTTTACAAAGGCGCGCAGCTTGCCGTTGAAGCGATGCTGCAATCGCCGCACTTTTTGTTCCGATTGGAAGAAACCGCCAATCCGAAATGGAAGCCGTACGTGACGGCGACACGGCTTTCGTACGCGTTGTGGGACAGCTTGCCGGATGCAGCCTTGTTTGAAAGCGCCGCGCGCGGCGAGTTGGCTTCGGCGACGGGTGTTGAAAAAGCGGCGCGGCGAATGCTGGATGATCCACGCGCGCGTCAGGCGATGGATGAATTTGTCGCCGAGTGGCTGCGTTTTGACCGGTTGCTGACCGCCAGCAAAGATCGCCGCCGCTTTCCAATGTTCAACCGCGAAACCGCCTTCGCCATGACTGAAGAAGCGCGCAGCTTCGTTGCCGATCTGGTCTGGAACGACCGCGATTTCACCAAAGCCTTTACGGCGGATTACAGTTTCATCAACGCCGATCTGGCCACGATTTACGGCGTGGCGGCCCCGGCCAAAGAGTTCGACCGCACGCAATTCCCTGCCGAATCTGAACGCGCAGGATTGCTGGGGCAAAGCCTGTTTCTGGCGCTGACGGCTAAACCCGAAGACACTTCGCCAACGGCGCGCGGGCTGTTCATCCGCGAACAATTTCTTTGCCAGCACGTCGCAGAACCGCCGCCGGGCGTGAACACAAACCTGCCGGAAATTACCGAAGCGAAACCGCAAACCAATCGCGACCGTTTGCGCGAACACACGACGAATCCAAGCTGCGCGACGTGTCATAACCTGATTGACCCCATCGGCTTTGCGTTTGAACGGTTCGACGCCATCGGCAGGCGGCAGGACAAATTCAAGCTACAGTTTTTCGTGACGGATGAAGACGACAACCGCCGGACGTCGAAAACCATTGAACTTCCCGTGGATACAACAGGCAACGTCGCGGGCATACCGGATTCGAAGTTTTCTTCGCCACGCGAATTGGGTGCAGTGCTGGCGCGTTCCCCGCAATGTCAGGAATGCCTGGTCAAACAGTATTTCCGCTACACCGTTGGAAGAATGGAAACGCCCGCCGACCGCGGCTTGATCCGGCAGGTGTTTAACGACTTCAAAACGTCGCAATTCCATTTCAAAGAGCTTATGATTTCGCTGGTTCGTTCGAGAGAGTTTTCAAATTAAAGAAGGTCATCCACGAAGTCACACGATGTGGCACGAAGAAACTTAAACAAACTTCGTGTTCCTTCGTGTGGCTTCGTGGATGATTTGCCGAGGATAACTGCTCATGTCTCACGTCATCACCAAACGATTCAGAGTTTCGCGACGCGCGTTTTTGAAAGGCGTCACCATCGTAGGAGCGCAGATCACAGTCGGATTGCCGCCGCTGGCTTCGATGTTCAACGCGACGGGCACAGCCTACGCCGCCACCAACGGTGCAGCCGAAAGCCAGATCGAAAGCCGTTTCGTGCTGTGGTTCAACGGCAACGGCATCCCGGAACGTTACTGGATTCCGGCGGAAACCGGTGCGGACTATCGAATGACGCAGTGCTTGCAACCGCTGGCTGCGCTTCGCAAAGACATTCATATTATCAGCGGCCTGGACAATGCCGCCGCTTCCTTGCCCGGTCCCGGCAACGGCCACCACAAATCCATGAGCGCGTTGATGAGTTGCACGTCCTTCACCGGACGCGGCACGGCTGGCCCTTCGATTGATCAAGCCATTGCTGCGAAACTTGGCGGCGAGCCGCGCTTTCGTTCCTTGCAGATTGGTGTGTCGCAGGAATCCTTCGGCGAAAGCATCCAGCGCAACATGAGCTGGGCCGGTTATGAACGCGCGCTGCCGCCGGAAATGATTCCGCACAAACTGTTTGATCGCCTGTTCGGCCAACGCGAAGAAGGCTGGGTCAGCCGCAAGCGCAGCATTCTGGACACAGTCCGCAAAGACGCCGCCACGCTGAAAAAGCAATTGCCCAAAGACGATCAAACCCGCGTTGAAGAGCATTTGTCGTCCATCCGCGACCTGGAACGCGCCATCGCGGGACTTCCGCCCGAATACAGCCACATTGATCCTCCCGATTTCGACGGCGATATGAAAGATTGGCCGCGCATCGCCAAACTGCAAAGCGATTTGCTGGTGCAGGCCTTTGCCACGCGGCAAACGCGCGTCGCTTCGTACATGCTGACCAAATGTCAGGGACTGTCCCGCTTCCCGTGGCTGGGCTACACCGCCGCCCGCCACCACGATTACACCCACGCCGATGGCAAAGCGCCGGGCGCAGACGGCATAGACGGCCAACGCATCCTGCGCGACATCTGCCGTTGGCACGTCGAAGAGTTCGCCTACCTGCTGAACAAGCTGAAATCCATTCCCGAAGGCAAAGGCACGCTGCTGGACAATTGCTGCCTGGTCTACGTCCACGAACACGCTGAAGCCAACCCGCACAAAAACCACGGCCTTGGTTTGATCGTCGCCGGTCACGCCGGACGGTTGGCAATGGGACAGCATTCGCGGATGGAAGGGACATTCGGCGATCTGTATTTGACGCTGGCGGATGACGTGATGAATGCCGGGCTTGGCAAATTCCCGACTGCTACGAAGAAAATAAGTAGCCTACTTCAATGAGATCAACCCTGTAAGCAATAAAGAATCTTATCCACTCGAAAAAACGCAGCAGAAGCCAAATACGGCGGCCTCTTTCTGTCGTGATGACTGAGAATCTCACTATAGCTGTTTTGTTGAGTTGACGTAATGACAACACTTGCGCGGAAAACGCTTTAAGGAAAGGCGATTCACCCAATGCCTAGCAGAGACAAGCTTACCCAAGAATACTACGAGATATTTTC
>CAYLJQ010000261.1:0-8954 GCA_964383955.1 uncultured Heliomicrobium sp.
GTTTTCTTTTGCGCAACCGGAATTTCCTGCGCGCAGGCAGAAATTGCCAACAAAAGCGTCAAGCAAATTGTTTTTAGTAAATAGCGCATTCAAAGTAACCGTTAAGCGAGCCCTTTTCGTTTCCGCAAAAACCATTCTGCGCTGGCCAATCCGACCAGCAGCATAAAGTTGATCGGCATATCCCAGAGGTCTTTGCTGACGCGTTCGGAATTTTTGCCTTCCAGCATCGTGATTTCGTCCAGCAAATCATTCGCTTTGTTCAGCGCAAAGTATTTGCCACCGGTTTCACTGGCAACGCGCTTCAGCAGTTCGACGTTCTGGGCGGCATTGTGGAATTCGCGGGAACGGTTGCTGACCAGAAAGCTGGATTGCGCGGTTCCCAAGGTTTCGTTGCCGCGTTTCGCCGTCATTTCGATTTTGTAAAGACCGATTTCGTCAGCGGCGAATTCGCTGCGGTAATCGCTGGAAGCTTCGGCAGTTTGTCCGCTGACGTCATTGTTAAAGTTGATCTTCAGCGGCAACTCAACCGTTCCGCCGGACGGTTTGGTGACCGTTGCCGTAACCTGTGCGTCCCGGATCGGTTCGAATTTCTTGTCATTGATCTCGCTGCGCAAACTGATTGTATCGCCGGGAACGTACACGTCACGTTCGGACGAAACTTCAAACTGACCTGGGGTGGTGCTGACCATATAACGCAACAACTGTCTCCAGAACGTTTCGTGGTAGTTGTATTGCGATGAAACTTCCATGCGCCAGCGCCACGAATCATTTGTCGTGAACGCCAGTGTGCGGCCTCGTCCGTATCGCTGTTCGACCAGCAATGGCAGCACGCGGTTTTTGTCCGTGATGTGGCGGGCTTCCAGAATGACGGTTGCGCCGGGTTTGGTCGCCGTCAATGCTTCGGGAACCGAAATTGGCGGCAGGTCATCCCAGACTTTCGCGCTTTGGGCGCGATCTTCATTCAATCGCGTAATCGCGTGTGTGCGGCCGCGCGAAGTCAGCACCGCTTTGAAGTTTTGCACGATCTGCATTTCCGGCTCTTCAATCCGCTCGTTCAGGTAAACCGGCAGCAAATCCGCAACGGGTGATTGAGCATATTTTCCAGCGTCAAATGCGCGGGAACCGCCAATGGCCATCACGCCGCCGCCTCTGCGCGAAGTGAATTGTTCAATTTGCCGAAGTTGATCGTAACTGAAAAAGTTGGCTTCGATGCTGCCGATGATAATGCCCTGGTAGGCAAACAGCTCTTCCAACGTGTTTGGGAAGCCGCTTGTTAGTTCGACGCCGGATTCAACGCCCTGGCGATAGAACTTGCCATCAGCAGAGCGCAGCGATGAAACCACCGTCAAATTTTTTTCGGTTTTGACAGTTGCGGCCTTTCGAATGAAACCGTATTCCCAGCGCGGTTCGCCTTCGACGTACAGAATTTTGGGTTTGTCGTCCGTGACAACGATCATTGCGTCAAGCGCATTATTTTCCAGCGTCGTTTCGCCTTCGAGCGGTTTCACTTCAAACGTGTAGCTGTGATTTCCAACCGAAGTCGGATTGAATTCAATCGTCAGGCTTTGAGATTCGCCGCTTTTGACGTCGAATTGTTGCGTCTTGAGCGCCTTGCCGTCTTCGCTGACTGCCAAAGAAATTTTCTGGTTGTCGTATCCAGTCAGCCGAACCAGCGTTTCGGCGATGATGGCCGAACCGCTCAGCACGCGGCGCGGCGCAGTGATGCGCACCGTTTCAGCATCTTTGAAGCGCGAAGGATTGCCGACGCCGACGGTAAACACAGGGATATTGCGCGAACGCAAATCACGAAGCTGTTCCGACAAATCCTTGGGCGTGTTCGCGCCGCCATCGCTGATCAACACGATGGCCGAAAGCGGCGAACCGGTGGATTCTTTGACCGCTTCGCCAAGCGCTGAAACAATGTCGGTCGCAGCGCCTTCGGCTTTCAGGTCGGAAGCGTCTTTGATTTTGCTGGCGGTGTTTGAAAAGCCGTACAGACTGGTGCGGAATTTGTCGGTTAAACCCGTGGAGAATTTGCCGTTCGCAGCAAGCAATTCTTTGGTGGCGTCCAGACGGCTGCGATCGTTTTCATCGCTCAGCGACATGCTTTGCGAATTGTCCGCCATAATGGCGACGCTGGTGCTTTTGGGAATTACTGACGGCACGACGACGACTGGGCGCATCAGCATAATGAACAGCAGCGCCAGCAGTCCGGCGCGCAGGGCAATCAAGCCCCACTTCGATTGGGAATTGAGTCGGTAGCCGGGACGAATGTAGAGGAAGTAAATCAGTGCACCCAGCAGCAAGGCCAATAAGACGAGAATCACCAATGAGGGGCGATTTGCGAAAGCAAAACTCCCTTTGGCAAACGTTGACCATTTATGCTTGAACAAGAACTGTACAAAACTATCCATTTGTTCTACTCCGCATGCTTATTTTGCTCCGGGTGAGCCGCCTTCGGGAGCACACTGGAAGTGTACCTTTGATGACTCGGATTATAAACACCCGGTCACATTCGCGTAAAACTATTTGCGTCCAAAGCCTGATAAATGATGGAATTACATGGACTAAGTCAGAAGTACAAAACCACAATTCAAGAAGTTTTGAAGGAGAACCAAGCGATGAACGCTGCCGAATCTGCCCCCAATCCGTCTGCCTTTAGCTGGTTAAACAGGAACTTTCGCTGGTTGGGAATCTTGCCGCTGCTGTTTTTTGTTGCGCGCGCCATTCAATACATTTCGGTCGCCAAGACTCCGGAGCAGATTTTATGGAGTTGCCACATTTCAAATTTGATGATGGCTGCGGGAATTTTTTTCAGAATTCCCTGGCTGATTCGCATTTCGGCATTCTGGCAGCTTCTGGGGCTGCCGCCGTGGATCATTGACATGTTCTATAGCGGAATCACACCGATCTCTGTTTTCACGCATTTGGGCGGTTGTGTTGTGGCAATGGTTGCGTTGTGGGTGGTTGGCAGCAAACGCGGAAGCTGGCTCGCATCGCTGATTTATTTTCTGATTCTGCAGCAACTGACGCGCTTGCTGACGGTCCCAGGGCCTTACACAAACGTCAATGTTGCGCATTTTGCTTATGCAGGAATGAAAGACTGGTTTGCCAGCTACTGGACATACTGGCTGGCAAACACTGCTGTTTTGGTTGTCGTGTTATGGCTGATGGATTGGGCGTTGGCAAAGATTTTTCCGCCCCGTGAAAGTTGATGTCCGGGCACGCAAGCCGAACGCTTGCGTGCCCGGATTTTATTTACTTGATGTTTATGGTGACGGTGTTTGCCACCTTGCCATCAACGGTCAGAACCACATCCACCGTTCCTTTGCCGATCAAGCTGCGGTCTATGAGCATATTGACCTGATCCAGCCCGACAAAACCCGGCGTTGGCCCTGTGAAAAAGATCGGCGCATTGACTCCGCCGATGGTGGCTTTGACATTGGCCAAATCCGTGAATCCGCGCAGCCCGGTCCCATACGGAATCAGCAGCACGATGTCTGTTGCCGGCCCCAGATCAATTGGCCCTGAGGCGGATTCGTAGGTGTCCACGCCTGCGGCATTCCGGCGGAAGACGACCGCGGCTGATGGGCCGGTTCCGCTGGAATTGGCGGTGAACAGGCTTGGAGCAACGTTTGAAACCGTGACCGTGCCGGTAACGGTTTCGCCTGCGGCATTGGTGACAATGACAGTGGCCAGGCCAGCCGCTGTGCCCGAAGGAACCAGATAGTTGACCTGATCCGGCGACACGAAAAAGAGCGGCGCTAATCGGTCAACGTTCAGGCTGTCGCGCACCTTGACGGTTGTTCCCCCGAGCGAAGTCGGCAGTGGCAGCGAAGGCGCAACCACCACGGACGAAGCCAGTCCGGGGCCAAATCCCGCGACGATTTCTTCCGGCGCTACGCCCGCCGGTTGAGAAAAGCTGGCGGCAGAAACCGTCGTTACCGTTCTAAGGCCCGCCGATGGTCGTGTGCGGCGAATTCGGTTGGCGGACAGTTCGGCGATAAAAATCGCTCCCGAAGAATCCACAGCCACGTCGCTCGGAAATGTCAGGTTGGTTCCGGTCGGCGAGGTTCCATCGCCATTGAAGCCGGAAGTGCCGGTTCCAACGACTGTCGCAATGACGCCAGTGTTGATGGTGATTTTGCGGATGCGATTATTGCTTCGATCTGCAAGGTAAACATCTCCCGCACCGTCAACGGCAATGAACGAGGGGAACGAAAGATTGATCGCCGCGTTGGCCGCTTGTCCGCCGTCTCCGCTAAACCCGGCGGTGCCGGTTCCGGCGATCGTCGAAATTTTCCCGTCGGCGACGGAAATTTTGCGAACCCGTTGGTTGCCCAGATCGGCAATGTAGATATTGCCGGTCGCGTCCACGGCTACACCGGTTGGCGTCGCCAGATCAGCCAGAGTCGCCAGTCCGCCATCCCCGGAAAATCCATACAAGCCTGTGCCGGCAATGGTCGTAATCTTGCCGTCGGCGACTGTGACTTTGCGAATGCGGCTGTTGCCATAATCAGCAATCAGCAGGTTGCCATCCTTGTCCACGGCCAGGTCTTGCGGAGAGTTAAGCTGAGCATCTTTTGCCGGGCCTCCGTCTCCACCGTAACCGCCGAAGCCCTCACCTGTTCCGGCAACGGTTGTGATGATTCCGTCAGGAGCTACGCGGCGAACGCGGTGAGTTGATTGATCGCTGATGAAGACATTGCCAGCAGCGTCAATCGCAATGCCGGTTGGCGAATTGAGCGTGGCGTCTTTGGCCTGTCCGCCATCGCCGCCCGATCCGGCTTCACCGGTTCCGGCAAACGCCGAAATTACTCCGGCAGGGGAGATTTTGCGGACACGGCGGTTCAGGTTGTCGGTGAAGAGAACATTGCCCATGGGGTCAACCACAACGCCGCGAGGCTGCCAAACCGAAGCTGCTGTGCCCGGGCCGCCATCTGCGCTTTGCGCGCCGATGCCCGTACCTGCAAGCGTCACAACCACTTGCGGCGATTGATAATTGACGATCAAGACCGCTGAGCCTGCATTGCCTGAGCCGTCCCAAGCGGTAATTGTCAGGTTATTGACGCCGGGTAGCAGCGAAACTGCCGGAATAGACCAGGAAGTCGTGCCAATGGCAGTACCGCTGCCACCGCGATCATTGCTCCATCGGACAAGCGTAACAGCTCCGGCATCGGTTGCCGTGCCGCTGAGCGCAATCGGATTCGTGGTTGCGGTGAAGTTTCCGGCAGGAGCGGGCGAACTGATGGCAACGGTTGGGCCTGTTGTGTCGCCTGTGACTGCAATTGCGATTCTGCGAATTCGGAAGTTGTCGCGGTCGCCAATGTAGACGTTGTTCGCCGCGTCCAATGCGACGCCGGTTGGCAAATTCAGCCGCGCCAGCGTGGTTGAAGAACCATCCGGCGACAACCCGGAATTTCCGCCCGCCAGCGTGCTGATCGAATTGTCGTTGATGGTTACTTTGCGAATGCGCGAATTGCCGCGATCTGCAATGTAGATGTTGCCGGTAGAATCCAGCGCGATGGATTGCGGACCGCTCAGTGCCGCCGCTGTCGCCAGGATTCCGTCGCCGTTGAATGCCGTGTTGCCATTGCCCGCGATGGTGTTGATGACACCGTCTGTGGTGACTTTGCGAATGCGGTTGTTGCCCGAAGCGCAAATGAAAATGTTTCCGGCGTTATCCACGACGACATCGGTTGGGAAAGAAATGTTTGCCGCTGTTGCCTGGCCGCCATCTCCGCTGAATCCTGACGTGCCTGTTCCTGCAACAGTGGAAATGGTTGCACCGTTGGCGGCAACTTTGCGAACGCGGTTGTTTCCAAAATCGGCGATGAAAATGTTGTTGTCTTTGTCCACAAACACGTTTTCAGGGCCGGAAATGCGCGCGCTGGTTGCTGCTCCTCCGTCGCCGTTGAAGCCTGTGTCTCCGGTTCCGGCTGCGGTGGTGATGACGCCCGTCGCGGCATTGACTCTTCGTATCCGGTTATTGCCGCTATCGGCAATCAGAATGTTTCCGTTTCGATCCAGCGCCACACCCAGCGGACCGTTGAGTTGCGCCGAAGTCGCCGGGCCATTGTCGCCGCTAAATCCGGCAGTGCCGTTTCCGGCAATGGTCGTAATGATGCCGTTTGTCGCGACGCGGCGAATGCGGTTGTTGTTGAAATCAGCGAAGTACAGATTGCCCGCCGCATCAAACGTCATGCGGATAGGCCGTGAAATATTTGCCTGGATGGCCTGGCCATTGTCGCCGGTAAATCCATTGGTTCCGGTTCCGGCGACAGTTAGCAAAGAACCGGGTGCGGCGACGTTGATGGTTACAATTCGTGCGGGGCTGACGTTGCCTGCATCATCTGTGGCGGTAACGATGATTTCATTCATCCCTGCCAGCAGAGTCAGCGTAAATGTCCAGTTCAATGTGGCGCTGCTTCCTGTATTGGTGCCGGTTCCACCTTGGCCACGATTCGATCGCCAGGCTACAGAAGCCACGCGAACATTATCCGTGGCCGTTCCCGCAAGCGTGAGCAGGGCATTGGGTGTATTGGCCGTCGCCGTTGCCGGATTCGTGATACGAAGCGTGGGCGAATCCAGATCCGGAACTCCCGCTTGTGTCACCGTGAAGCTGCGACCGGCGATATTCACTGTTCCAAAGCGAGTGCCGATTCCGGTATTCGCCGTCACTTTCATTCCCACGGTGCCATTTGACGAACCACCCGCGCCGGGTTGCAGCGTAATCCACGGCACATTGCTTTCGGCTTGCCAGGCGCATCCGCCCGGAGCCGCTGTTACGTCAACCGTCAGGTCGCTACCGGCTGCATCCACTGAACTGCCGGTTCTGGAAAGCCCAAAATTACAACCGCTCATGTTGGCTGTGACTTTGAACACACCACGCCCATGGGTAAAGGCGTATAGAGTCGTCACGCCTCCCGTGACGTTTAATACCAGGGATTCTGTAATAACATTGGCAAAGCCAGTGTTTTCTACAGTCCAGGTGGCTCCACCATCCAGCGAAACGAAAACGCCTAAATCCGTGCCGACATACAGCCGCGCCGAATTGGAAGGATCAACGACGATGCAGTGAGCCGGAATATCCGGAATTCCCGATCCGCCGGAACCGTCAATTGACGTCCAGGATTGACCAGCATTGGTTGTCTTCCAAACGTGGGCGTTGCCGAAAGTGGAATATGTGGCGTAGGCGATGTTTTTATTGTTCGGGTCGAACGCGACCCACGAAACGCTGCCTGTTCGCGGGCGCGTGGAAAGATCACTGGCCGATGAAAGCGGGCTGGTTGAGCTAAGCGACAACGCTCGCGTTGTGCGGACAATCGAACCATCGTTTAACCCGATCAGCACATAATTGGCATCGGTCGGCGCAACTGCCAACGAACTGATAATGCCTCCACTGAGCGACACGTTTTGCGGCGATCCCAGATTGTTCCAGATCGTCATTTTGTGGGAGCGAAACAGAACGCTGCCACCAGTGTAAAGTCGCGCCGGATCGCTGGGATCCATCAGCATTGGTGTAATGAATGACACCGACCCCGACAATCCAAGCGTCGTTCCGGAAAACGTCGCGCCGCCATCCGTGGATTTGCGAAAGCCTGCGTTTTGTGTCGAAACGTACAGCGTGTTTGTGTTTAGAAAATCCACTGCCGAATACCCGCCGTCAGCCAGCAAAATCTGTTTCCATTGATTTGGGCCATCCGTGTCATTGCCGCGCGGCGTTCCGTTGTCTTGCGTGCCGCCCAAATAGGTTTTGCCGTCCGGATAAACCGAGCCGTGATAAAACTGCGTCACGCCATAACTGTTGTTGAGGTGTGTCCACGTAACTTTATTGCCTGACGCATTGCAAAACGCACGCGGCCCGGTTGAAACCTGTGCGCGCGCATTGTCTGTTCGCCAGATTCCTCCGTCGTTGCCGATAAACATTTGCTGATTGGTTGTGCCGTTGAATTGCGGATGAAAGGTGATGAAATGCTGGTCCGGATGAAGCTGATTGGGTTTGCCATAAACAAACTGCCCGCCGGTTCCGTCATAGGCAAAGGCAGCCGCTCCCCAGTTGGCCCCGCCGTCATCGGAGCGGAACATATCAATGCCGCCTACCCAAATGCGATTAGAGTCTACCGGGTCCACCGCAATGGTCAGGTCGTACCAGGATTGTCCGGTGAAAAAATCGCCCGTGCCGAATTTGCATTCGACCGCTGTGGCATCCACCAGATTTGAAAGAATCGCCGTGTTGACTTTGTTCGCGTCGGTGTTGCGAACACGCGCCGTCCAGGTGCCGGCACCGCCTCCGCTATCTGAACGGAAAAATGCGTACAGTCCATGTTGATAGGTTCCGCTAAGCGCGGCGGAAATCGCATACACGACATTCTGGTTTGACGGTGCGATTGCAATGGCTGTGCGGCCCATGCCGGATTCTGTCAGCACCTGGTCCCAGCTTCCCCCAGGGGCTTCGGCATTGGTTTTCTGGTAGATCGCGCTTTGCTGAAGATTGCCGCAGGACGCAAACAGATAGTCGGTTTGCACATCCGTTCTTGCCGCCAGATCAAGGCAGCCGCCGTTGACCGTGGATGGCAATACCTGCGTCCAGTTCAGGCCTTCGTCGACAGAGCGCCAGACGCCGCTGCTGGTTGCGGCGTAAACCCGTTTGCTGTCGTTCGTGCTGACAATGATGTCGTTGACGAAGTTGAAATCAGCGTTTGCCGTATTGGCCAGTCGAGACCAGGTTGCGCCTGCATCCAGCGATTTGAAAATGCCTGCACCCTGCACCTTATCCGAGTTGGGAAAGCCTTCGCCTGTGCCCACATAAATCGTGTTCGGATTTTTCGGATCGAATGCCATCGAACAAACTGCGATGTTGGCGATCAGGTCGGCGATTGGCGTCCAGGTTACGCCGGAATTGACTGATTTCCAGACTCCGCCAGCGACTCCAGCGGCATACATGATGTTCG
>CAYLJQ010000262.1:0-8936 GCA_964383955.1 uncultured Heliomicrobium sp.
ATTTTTCAGGTCGGCAATGTCGCTCATCAGCCAGTAGTGCCTGAAATACCAGTCGTCATTTAGTTTCGATTGCTCTACCCAAACGGTGGCGAAATGCGGTTCGACGGTTTTGGCCAATTCCTGGAACGAAGGTTCATCGGTGAGCCGGTCTTTCTTCGCTTGTCCGTTGATGTTGGCGATACAACGCAGCAAAAGTTTTTCGCTGGTGGCCAACACGAAACGACCTTTGACGTAAGCAAAAGCGATGTGCTGTTTCTGCCGCCCGCGATCCGCTTCGACGTCGTGCAGGTAATAGGTTGTGCCGTCTGGCAATTCGATTTCTTCAAACTCGTCTTTGCCTTGCAAGAACCGGCAAGCTTCCCATTTCGCCTGGTTCATCGGAGCGATCAACACCAGATCGAGCTTGCCAAGGTCGTAAACCGCAATCGCCGCTCGGTTGTCTGCAAGTGAGCTGAACGCATCCAGGCCGATGTCAAAACCCGCAGCCGAGCCGAACTCTTCCCAGCGCGACAACAGCTTCATTGCCAGATGCCGCGATTGCAGTTGCTGAAAGTTGACGCTGGCCAGATAGCGATCTTTCAATTCCGATTCGTTCCATTGCTTTAACAGTCCGGGCAAATCCTTGAACTGGGCGTAAACCAGCGCGCCGCGAGGAAAATCCGCCGCCTGTTCGAAATTCTTTTTGGCGCGCTGCGCCGAAACAGCATTCAGCGCCAAGCCAATGACAATCAATCCCAACAGCAGCAACGCCACCAGCAAAGCGCGTTTTCGTAAATGCCGAAGATCGTTTTTTGTGATGATGTCTGTAAGCATACCTCTCTCCTTCATTGATCAGTGCGAAGCCACCAAGGCTTCATTGACCGTCATTGGGATGTACCGTTTTTTCAACTTCTCTTGCTGCTTTGTTTTCAACTGTTCGACGCGAGCTTCCGCCTTGCGCCGTTCATCGCTGCTGAGCAAAACAAGTCTTGCTCGTTCGAAATCGGCAGCTTTCTCGAATTCGCCGATCTGTTCGGAAGCCGACGAAAGTAAGCCGAGTAATTCCAGTTTTGATTTTTTCTTCCGCTCCAAGGTGCGCGCCGAAAGCGTCAGGAACTTTGCGCGTATTTCCGGCAAAGCTATTTCGTCTGCGTTGACCGCCGCTGCGCCACGCAACCCTTCATCAACGGCTGCAACTTTCAGGGCGGCTCGCGGCTGATTCAATCGCGCATAAAGCCGCGCAACCTGCCAGCGGAATTCGTCTTCGCTGGATTGAAACGCCGCGAGAGCTGAAGAATCGGACAACGCAATCTGCGAACCTGTAAACCCATCCAGAGCTTCACGATCCTGCTTCGCGTTCTTGAACAGCACAGCGCGCAATAATCGCAATTGTCCGCTTGGCAAATTCTCAGCTTCATCATTGAGCGACTTCCCTGCTTCGCCAGATTGCCCGCGACTGGCCAGCGACAAAGCCGCAAGCGCAACATTCACTTCGCGATCTTTGTTTCCAGCTTGTTGAACCAGCGCTTGCCACAAATCATCACGCCTGCCGATTGCTTCCGGCACAATCCACATCGCAGTCCAGCGAACCAGCCGCGTGGCTTGGCGATCGGTGATTAACTGCGCCAGCAATTTCACGGCTTCGGCTTCGCGCTTATTCGCCGCCAGCACGCGTGCCAGTTCCAATCGGCAATCGTTGTCTCCTGGCGTCAATTCCAACAACTGCTGACGGTATTCAATTGCCGCCGCGAATTCGCCAAACTCTGCCGCCGTCTCCGACGCCAGCCGCAAGGTGTTGAACGTCGAAAGCTGATTTGTCGCTTCGGGCTTTTCGATTCGCGCAGCGTCTACGACTCGCGCTTTGACCGACGGCAACGCTGCCAATTCAGCCGCGGCCTGACTGCGTTTGGTTGTGGTCGCCAGATCGTTCATCAATTTCAGCAACTTCAACCCGCCAGCCGCATCGCCTTTGGCAAATTGCAATTTCGCCAAGCCGACAAACGGCGCTTCGGTCAACTGCTCCATCGCAAGCTGGCGTTCGTAAGCCGCTGCAAGTAACTCATCGGCTTCAGCTTGGCGTTGTTCACGCCGCAACATTTCCGTTGCTTGATTCAATCGCTCCAAATTCGGTACCGAAAGTTTTTCAATTCGCTCGCTGGCCTCTATGCCTGCGAAGTGCTTCAAGCCAGTCATCGCTTGAGCCGTTCGCCCAGCGCGAACATCCAGCCGGATCTTCGTCAGTCGCAACCAGACCGGTCGCGGAAAACGACCTTTCAAATCCTGCTCAACGGTGGAAATCAAGGTCGCCGCTTCGGCATCTTTCCGTTCAGCCACCAAATACGTCAGGAATTCTTTTTGCCAGCCAAGACGCGGGCTTTCTTTCATCTTGTCGCGCGCACCGCCAGCGTGATCCAGCGCTTCTTCGATTTCTTCCAGGCTCCAGGTCGGATGCGTTTTGGTTTGATCGGCAAAATCGGAATCCGACTCCCAAGTGGCGAATCCGCCGGAACGCTGCACCAGGACTTGGTAAAACGGTGCAAGCTGATTCCGCGCCACCAACGATTCGCGCACGATCATTTCCGCCAAACCAACATTTTTCGGCACAGCGTCAACAATTTGGCGCAAGTAAGCCGCTTTCTCTGCTGCACTTGCAGGTCTGCTCGCAGGTTCAAAGGATTCCGCCAGCGAACGAATCAACTGCATCAGCGTACCTGGGTCTTTTTCCGAAACGTTGCTTAACCGTCCAACCACCAGCGGCAGCAGCTTCGCGCGCGCTTCCGCCTGAAGCCCGTGTTTGCTAAGCGTCGCCAGATAAAGCTGGCAATCATCAATGGTCGGCTTCTCGCCTGCAATCAGCTTCGCCCATTGCTCGGTAGCCCGCTGCCTGTCGCCGCGCTTGAAATACGCTGAGCCAATGTCGGCCCAAACCAATTTGCTGTCGCGCATTTCGGCGACAATCTGCAAATGATCCAGCGCTTGTTCCGAATCTCCTTGTTCCAAATACCAACGAGCCAACCGATGCTGTTGCCCTGCGTCCGCCGGTTTGTTTTCCAGCATCGCGGGCAAAAACTTGCTGCCGCGTTTTGATGACGCGCCAGACAAACTCAACCAACGTCCATAACTGTCGGCCAGCGCAAACCAGTTGTCGCCGATTAACTCTTTCGACGAATCTGACTTCGTTGAAAGCATCTCGCCGATGTTTCGCCACCCGAGCGCCGCCAAAAAGAAAGCATCATTCGATGGATCCAAACTTCGCGCAGCCAAACTCAATTCCGCCTGCCGCGAAGCTTTCCACGATACAGAAGTCGGCGACGCGTTGATCGCTTCGCGCGCTAACTGCGCTTCATTGTTCCGCAGCAGAAAATTGATTAGCTGGAAACGATGCGGCGTATTTGCGCTGACGATTTGCTGCAACTCACCGTATCCGGCTTTGTCGTTTTCCAGCAACGCTTCCAGGTAACGCTCGACCATCGCGTCGCTGCTGGCAGTCAAATTGCCCGTGTGCGATTGAAACTCTGCGCGCAACATCGCCAACTCTTTCCGGCTGTCGCCGACCAATCGCGCGTATTCGGCAATCGTCGAGCGATATTGACTGGCCGTAAGTTTTTGACTCTTCGCCAATTCCTGCTCTGCGGTTACGACGATGCGGTGATACGCACCACGCTCAGAATAAAAATTGACCAGCGTTGTCAGCCGATCCTGATACATGGACAAAGCGTTTGCCGTCGCCGCTGGATCAAGCCTGGCAGCCGAATCTTTGCGCGCGATTAAAATCTGTTCTGCCAGATCGTTGAATCCGGCGCGATAGCTCAAATTCAGCAGCATTGCCTGCGTTCCGTCAGCTTCCGCCTGATTCCCGCCAGCGGCAATCCATTGCTGCACGTCGCGATGAATCGCCATCAGTTCTTCGCCGGTCGCGTAATCGTTGGCGATTCTGCCAACTGAATCCGGCAGCGAGCGGTCAAAGGTTTCCAGCAGGCTCCGCGCTTTGCCTGCCAAGAGATTGTCACTGCTAACGGAATCCCGCCGTATGCGTTCACGAACTTCCCATAATCGGCGCAGGATTTGGTCAAGCGGCTCTTCATCGCGCAGATTGCTCACGTAGGCTTCCAGTTCATAAGCGCGCAGTTCATGTTTGTAGAAATCTTTTGAAAAAGCGTCGAAAGCTTGGCGATACGTTGCAATCGCTTTTGCGCGTTGTTCGCGCGGCAGCGAAGCCGCGACGGCAAATTGATCGGAAATGGTTTTGGGTGTTGGCTGCGCTTTTTCAACCGGCAATTTCGCTCGCGCGGCAGTGGCTTCTTTCGTTCGACCAGCCTTGTCGAAAGCTTCAGCCAGCAAACGCACATAAGCCGGATCATCGTTTGTTCGCTCGACGCAAAGTTTCAATTCCTCAATCGCCGTATTGAAATCTTTCGCTCGCTTGGCCATTTCGGCCAATTCGCTGTGCAGTTCAATCATCTCCGGCTGATTGTTGATGGCTTGCCGCATCTGCGCTTTCGCGTTCGCCCAATCGCCTTTCGAGTCGTGCAACCGCGCCAGCACCAGATTCCAACGATAATCCTTGAAAGCTTCCTGGGAAGCTTTTTTGTAATACTCGATCATCGCATCGGCTCCGCCATACCGTTTGGCGTATTCAATCGCGGCGGTGACCTTTTCTTCGTCATCCGGGTTGCGGTTGATGATTTCGATGTGCTGTTCAATGGCCGAAGCGTAATCGTGCAATTGCGTAAACGCTTCGATCACTTGTTGGCGCAACTCGGCGATGGTTTGCCGCATTGCCAAATGATCGGTTTCGGTTTCTTTGACGGCGCGAATGGTTTCGCGATACCGCTGGCGCAAAGCTTCAACATTCGACAATTTGACGTACACCTTTGACAGTTCGCGGAACACATCCAGGTTGGCGGGATTTTCGTCGTACAGTTTTTTCAACGTCGTTTCCGCCGCCGCCATTTGCCCACGCTCCACCTGACGCGCAGCCAGTTTGCGCGCAAAGACATACCGAAACTTGCCTTTGCTGCGTTGCGCTGAGGTCGCCAGCAGACGCATCGCCTGTTCACGTTTGCCCAAGCGCCAGTAAAAATCTGTGGCTTCAGTCAGCACGCCGTAATTCGTCGGATGGCTGGCGACAAGCTGCCCTAACATTGCCGCCGCTGATTCTTTCTGTCCGCTGCTGGCAGCGTGTTCGGCCAATTGCAGTTGATAAGAAATCTTCTGGCGATCTGTGCGCGCTACGGCAGCCAGCCGCCGCAAGACTGCCAATCCTCCAGCGGTATCTTCGTGTTCGCTGAATAATTCCTGCGCGTCTTCCAAAAATTCTGGCCAGTTGCTTCGCGCAACATATTGCTTCAACAGCGGCGCAGCTTCCGGCCACTGTTCCAGATCGTTCATCAAATATGCGTATCCCAGCACGATGCCGTCGCGCTGGTCAGCATCGCGCGTGCGAGCAAGCTGCAACATCAGCGCTTGCCGCACATTCTGTGGCCCGTCTTTTCTGGCGTACAAAGTTTTCAGCCGAGTTTTTGCCTGCCAGTAATTTGCTGAATGCACGTGCAAATCTTTGACGTATTCGGCCAATGCCTCGCCACTTTTATGCTGCGCTTCCAGCAGCGCTGCAACTTGGAAGGCATACAGCGAATCATTTTGCTTCTGGCGACGAATTGCTTTCAGCACACGCAACGCGTCGTCGTACTGAAAGTAATCCCAGTAAACCGTAGCCGTTTCCAAAAACGTCTCTTCATCGCCAGCGCCAAGCTTCAACAACTTTTCCCATTCAGCGGCAGCAAGTTTGCTTTCGCCAAGTTCTGCAAACACTTCACCGGCGCGCGTGCGATGTTCGGTTGAAGCGGGCAAAGCATCGGCAGAGGCAAGCTGTAAACGCGCGCATTCTTCCAGCGACTTTTGATCCTTCTGTCCGAACGAACGAGTGAAGCTGATCAGCCGGTCAGCAAATTCCGGCGTGTTTGGATACAGCCGATTCAGTTCGCGGTAAGCCTCAATCGCTTCTTCAAAATTCGATAGCCAGGCAGCGGCGTCAGCGCGAAACATTTTGTAAACCGCGTTATCACGCCCGCGTGCGGTGTCGGCGTATTCGCGCAGCTTGCCGTTTCGGCTGAGGTTGGAAAGATACCGCTGGCGAATTTCCGCTGATTCAAAATAATGCTCCGCCAGCAACCGCTGCCATTCGTCCCATTGTTTATGACCAGCGTAATAGTTGAGCAGCCCTTCGATAAAGCGGCGGTTATGCGGAAAGCGTTCGTGCGCCAACTGATGCAAACTCAAAAACAGATTCGCGTCAAAATTCGTCGCCGATTCGGCAGCGCCGGTTTGGACGAATTTGTTCAAGTACGCTTCAACTTCACCGTCGTTCATTCCGCCAAGCAGTTCGCGCGAAAATTTTTCAAACTCCGCCCGGCGACCTTGCCGCAAATACCAACGCGCTAATCGGTCAGTCCAGATGTTTGAGGGAAACCGTTTGATCGCTTCCTGGTAAACGCGCAATTGATCTTCGGCCAGATTCGTCTGTCCCAACCATTGCAGCATCTGTTCGTAAAGCCCTTGCTCATCGGGATACTTTTTGGCTTCGGTGGAATAGAGCGCCAGCACATCAGCGGCGCGGTTTTCTTTCATCAACGAAGCCACGTACCGCGACAGCACTAACGAGTAACTAATGGGATTTGCCGCCGAGCATTTGGCTTCCGTCAGCGCAACAGTGCGAAAGTTCGCCGAACTGGAATAACGATAGCTGTCTTCATCCGTGCTGACGGCGCTATCGTAGTCGTAACCGTAATTTGTATTCGGAGGATAAGCGGTCGTCGCCGGGCGCTGGCTTGCCGGTTCATCGCTGCCACTGGCGGGCACAAGCGGCTGGTCTTTCGTTCGCTGCTTGCCCAACCGATCCAGCAGGGTTTGATAAATTTCTCGCTCGCGTTTGTAGTCTTCGCGAAGGATATTTGCGTCTGCCAGCTTCAATGCGACTTCAGGGAATTGCGGGGCATCGCTATATCGTTGGTCGAATTCCGCCAGCAGCGCGGTGGCAAGTTCTGTTTCTTTGGCCGACGTGTGCAGCCGGATCAAATCCAGATACATTTGCGCCAACGCAGGCGAAGTCGGGTATTCGCGTTTGAAGGTGTTGAAGACACGATACGCCGCAGCACGATTAAAATGTGCGACAGCAGCGTGCTCCGCTTGATCCAGCCTGGCTTGCGGTTCTGAATCGGCCAGCACCAATGACAACACGCCGCCAAGCATTCCGGGATGTTGATCGGCTTTTGCCACGTCCTGATAAAACTTCAAATCGCCATCAGTCAGCGCAGTGCGTTTACTGCCCGCATCCAGCAATAACTCGAAGATTTGATACACCACTTTCGCGCGCAGCTCGCTGCCGGGTTGCAATCCGCCCGATTGATGCAGCGTGTACAGAAACCGCGAAGCCAGTTCCGCTTCGTCGTGCATCAATAGCAGACGAGCAACGGTCGCTAACTCTTCCGGCTTCCAGTTGACTCGACGTGATGCGCGAGCCGCTTCAAGCTGAGCGAAAATCTCTGCCGCGCTGGAATCGTTGAATTCGTAATCGTAATGCAGGTAATGAAACAGCTTGACCGCCACCTCAAAACTGGCTGGGTTGCGGCGCAGCGCCTGTTTCAATTCTTTGCCGTAAGCGCGCAGCCGGTCGTGTTCGCTCAGAAAGTCGAAGTAAAACCCTCGCGACTGTTCATCCGACCAAAATGGATCGAAAGCGGCGACGTACACCCCTTCCGCTTCTTTCACGCGCTTCAGCGCGACTAAGGCTCCAACTTCTTTTTCCAAAAAGAACCAATGCTCATTTGGAAACGAAGCTTTGTATTGCCGCACGGCTTTCAATGCTTCGGCGTGATCGCCATTTTCCACTAGATGCGCGATGAATTGTTTGACGACTTCAAACGCCGCCGGGTCAGAAGCGATCAATTGCCTGAAAAATTCCGGCTGCTCATATTTCTGCAACCGATGCTTTGCTGCCAGTTCAATCAAAGTCTGTAAATGGGCGGCACGCTGTTCCGCTGGCGAAGCGGCAATCACTTTTTCCAAAGTCGCAGCAGCTTCGGCAAAACGCGCTCGGCGCAAGTAAAAACCCGACAGCAATTCCAACGATCTGACGCTGTTTTTCTCAAGCTCGACGTAACGAAGCATTGCTTGCTGTGCCGCTTCATCGTCGTTTAATTTTTCACTGAGCTTGGCCAATTCAAGCTGAACGTCTGCGGCTTGCGGGTACGTTTTGGCAACTTCGACCAATCGCGTGCGAGCTTCAGCGGTTGGAAAAGGCACGATGGCTTGCGCGCCGAAAAACTCCGCGCGTGTGAAAAGCGCGGATTCAATCGCTGCGGCGCGTTCATTGCGCGCTTGATTTGCTGCTGCACTTTCAGCCGCGCGTTGAGGTTTGATCGCGGCAAACGACATTGAAACGACAATCAGCGCCAGCGCACTCAACCTTGCCCATCTGAACTTTGATCTTTTCATCCGAACCTCCCTCACCGCCCGATGACTGAAACCATTACTTCAACGCTTGACTGGTTGTGCGCGAAATCTTCGGCGGAAACCGTCAACGCGTACTGCCCAGAAGCCAGTCCGGCTGGAATTCGCAAACGAGCGATGCTGGCTTTTTCCTTTTCCGACCAAACGAGCTGAACTGGCTGCGCACCGTACAATCTGGCAACCAATCGCATGGTGTCCTGATCAGCGTTGACTTTGATTGCGACTTCGTCGCCAGCACGAACCATTTGCGAATCTACTTTCGCGCTGAGCTTCGGCGCGTGGCTGTCAATGACGAAGCTTTTCTCTTCCTGATAGCCGTTGCCCTGTTTGTCGGTCATCAGCAATCGGCAGCGATACGTTCCGTCAACCATCCAGGCCGGAGCCAGAAAACGCGCTTGCCAGACGCCTTCGTTCGGCAGGAACTTCAGCGGCAGGGTTTCGCCGAA
>CAYLJQ010000263.1:0-8936 GCA_964383955.1 uncultured Heliomicrobium sp.
GTAAGAAGTTAGCTTTATTGGCTGAACACAGGTTGCTCTTATATTGGTTCCAATCAAGCTAACAAATTTGTTTTTACGAGTAATTGAGCCAACAGAAATGTGGCTTCAAACACGCCTCTAGACATCCAAAAGTGCTCTTATGTCAGCCGAGTTTTTGAATCGAGAGCTTGAGGTTTTATGGAAAGTGAAATTTTGGCTAAAGGAACTTAAGTTGCTGACGATTCAAGTGGCTTTTCGACATTACGCAAAGCCGCCTACGATGTAACTGAGAACCAAGCTACAGTTTTGTCTTAGGAAATCTGTTCAGAACAAAAACGCAGTCCCTACGGGCAACGCTTATCAAGCCTGGCTTGTGCGGCTTTTATCATCAATCAATACCCAGTATGCCAGTACACCCAAAATCAAGATTCCGCCGACAACTCCCAGCGCTATCGCAAACGATCCTGTGCGATGCGCAATCATTCCAGTCAGCGCCGGAGCGATGATGCCGCCCAGATTGCCGCCGAAGTTTTGCAGCCCCGAAGCTGTGCCGACGATTTCTTTTTCGCAAACCGCCTGCGTCAGCGTCCAGGTGTTTGGCGTCGCCAAACCTAATCCTGCAACCGCAATCGTCAATAACCAAACTGATGTGATCTTGTCCGCAACCAAACCGGCAGGAACAATCAAACAACAAATCAGCATTCCAGCGACGATAAAAAGTTTTCGGATGCGAGCTTCATTGCCGCCCCGACGCACCAACCAATCGCTGGCCAAACCTGACAGAAGAATCACCACAGACATGGCGATATAAGGGAAGGATTGATAAACACCCCACTCAGTTTTGGTAAAACCGCGAATAGTCATTAAGTAATCGGGTATCCACAACGTGAACACAAACCACGCGTAATCGTAAGCAAAAAATCCGAGTGTCACGCCGAGTATGCTTTTGCGTTTCAGCAAGCCCATGCTTTCGATCAAAGAAACGCTTTTCTTTTTCGCCGCTGCGTTTTCTGCTGCAATGTTCGGTGATTCCCAATGCCGCAAAGTCAGCATCCATCCAGCAATCCAGATCAACGGCAGCAAGCCGGCGACGACAAAAAACAACCGCCAGTCATACCGGCTCAGAAAATACGCGCCGATCAAACCAATCGCTGCCTGTCCAAGCCGAACGCCAGTCAAATAAATTGCCGTTACCGTTCCGCGTTCTCCGTCACGAAACCAGTTGGCGACAGCCCGCGCGCTGGCCGGAAACGCCATCGCTTGCCCAACACCAACCAACGACCGAATTATCAGCAAACTCCATAACCCTTTGGCCGCGCCCGTCACCGCCGTCATCACGGACCAAAACAAAAATCCAAGTGAATACGACCGCCGAACGCCAACACGATCAGTCACATTTCCCGCCGGAACTTGCAAGAAGCAGTAAATCCACGAAAAAGCCGACAGCAGCCAGCCTTTCTGCTCAGCGTTCAGGCTGAATTCTTTCGAGATAAACGGCAACGCGACGCTCAAGCTGTTGCGCTGGGCGTAGCTGAACACCATTCCGCTGAACAGCAGAAACGTCAGCCACCAAAGACGCGGCGAGTTTTTCAGCGAAAGGCGTGTTTCGGCGGAATCCATATTTACTTGTGCCTCTTTGATTTGGATTGGAAAAGCGGAAAAGCGAGCGCATCGTGCCACGCCCGCCGCGAGCTTGCAATTGCGAAGCAGACGGCTTTTCATGCCGTTCTTCAAACTTCCACATTCAAATCAATTTGGCCGGAGAACAACTTTGAGCAACAAAAAAAGTCCTGAGCAATTGCGCAGCCACCGCTGGCTGGGCGTAGACACGCTTCGTGGGTTTAGCCACCGCTCCCGCGCGAAACAGGTCGGTTATGCGGTCGAAGATTTCGCGGGCAAACCGGTCATCGGCATCATCAACACCTGGAGCGATTTGAGCATTTGCCATAGCCATTTCCGTTCGCGCGCCGAAGAAATCAAACGCGGCATTTGGCAGGCAGGCGGATTCCCGGTTGAACTCCCTGCAATGCCGATCACTGAAACCTACATGAAGCCCAGTCCGATGCTGTACCGAAATTTTCTGGCGATGCAGACAGAAGAGATGATGCTGAGCCAGCCGATTGACGGTGTGGTACTGATGGGCGGTTGCGATAAAACTACACCGGGGTTGTTGATGGGCGCGATTTCCATGAATTTGCCCGCGATTTATATGCCCGCCGGGCCAATGTTGCGCGGCAACTGGAATGGCCAGCCGCTGGGTTCTGGCAGCGACGTTTGGAAGTATTGGGCGGAACGATGTGCCGGAACGATCACTGCCGAACAATGGAGCGAAATGGAAGACGGCATCGCACGTTCCGCCGGAGTTTGCATGACGATGGGAACGGCTTCGACGATGACAGCAATTGCCGAAGCCATGGGAATGACCTTGCCGGGCGCTTCTTCAATCCCGGCGGTAGACGCCAACCATCAACGAATGGCGACGAAGTGCGGTCGCCGCATCGTCGAAATGGTTTGGGAAGATTTGAAGCCGAGCGACATTCTGACTGCTGCTTCGTTTGAAAACGCGATCACAACCGACATGGCTATCGGAGGTTCAACCAACGCCATCATTCACATTGTCGCGATGGCTGGCCGTGCAGGGATCAAAATTGACTTGAAAGAGTTTGATGAAATTGCCCAGCGTACGCCAATGATCGCCAACATTCGTCCGTCGGGTCAGTTTTTGATGGAAGACTTTTATTACGCGGGCGGGTTGCGAGCCTTGCTGAATGAAATTCCCGGCTTGCTGAAGCTGGACGCGCTGACTGTGAACGGCAAAACGCTTGGCGAAAACATCGCTTCGGCTAAAGCGAATAACGCAGACGTGATTCGTTCAATAGAAAATCCGGTTTCGTCCAAAGGCGGCACGGCGATTTTATACGGCAATCTGGCTCCGAACGGAGCCGTCATCAAACCCACCGCCGCCGATCCGCGATTGCACCAACACACCGGCAAAGCCGTCGTCTTCAAAGATTACAACGACATGGCTGCACGGATTGACGATGAAGCCTTGGACGTGGATGCCGATTCCATCATCGTGCTGCAAAACGCCGGGCCGCTTGGCGGGCCAGGTATGCCCGAATGGGGAATGCTGCCAATTCCGAAAAAGCTGTTGAAACAAGGCGTGCGCGATATGGTTCGGATTTCCGACGCGCGCATGAGTGGGACTTCTTATGGAGCCTGTGTGCTGCACGTTTCGCCGGAAAGTTACGTCGGCGGTCCGCTGGCATTTGTGCAAACCGGAGATTTGATCGAACTTGACGTTCCGAACCGAAAGCTGAACCTGCTGGTCAGCGAAGAAGAGCTCACCAAGCGCCGTGCAAATTGGACGCCTCCACAACGAAAATACGAACGCGGCTTCACGGCGCTTTACCTTGATCACGTGACTCAAGCCGATCAAGGTTGCGACTTCGACTTCCTGCATGCAGGCGCTCCAACGCCGGAGCCGGAAATTCACTGAGAATCGGTGTGATAAGATTCGTGCTTACGACAAAATTTCTGATTTGAAAGCCATTACGACATGTCACTCAAAAAATATCTGACAGCCATTGCCGGAACTGGCGCAGTAAGTGAGACGGCGCTTTACACATCGCTAGCGACGCATATTCTCAGCGGGGTTCTTGGCTACGAATCAAAGCTCTACGCAATTAACAAGGCTAGCGCGAAAGGAATTCCCGATATACGCATCTATTCCGGCGAAGACGGCTCGGAATGGATTGTTTGCGAAGCCAAGCTCGATGATAACGACATCAGAAAAGCTGCGCGACGGCGCAAGATTTGGAAGGAGCAAATTCTTGAACGTGGCTACATTCGCGCTGAAACTTTTTACGTTCTTTTGTGTGCTCCACGCACTTTTTACGTGTGTGATTTACAGGGCGAAATTCTAGATGGCGTGCATGTGGAAGAAGACGAGTTGCTTGAAATCAAATCGCAAACCCGGCTGCCGATTGATGATCACAATTTACGTACCCTTCTGAATCGAATCACTTTTCAGGCATCAATCGAACGCCCTCAATATGAACAATTTCGCAAAGGCGATCTTGCCAGCGGCCATTTGGCTCTTTCGCCAGAAACAATCGACAATCTTCAGGAAACGTTCGATTTCGCCATACGCAATCTGAAAACTTACTGCACCCAAGTTTACAACCAGCTTAAGCAGGAACACCGCGATGCGACTGAGCAATTGAAAAAGTTGGAAAAAAGACTTGAAGACGTAGGCTCTGATTCAAAGCTGCAAAAATCCGTTTTGGCTCAAACTCGACGACTGAAGCGAAAGCATCGTTTGGTGCTGCAATTGTTTGATGTTGATTACCCTCAATTCAAACACGATCAGACTTATGCCGGTACCGAGAAAGAAGAACATTTTGAAGACATCTTCATTACCAACACCGCCTACGTGGCGCTTAGCCGTCTTTTCTTTGTCAGAATTTGCGAAGACATTGGGCTGACCACCCGTAAAGTTTCGCATGAGGGTCCAAGTCTTTGGCGGCGTTTTGTTGATCACATCAAATGGCGCTATCAGGATTTGGTCGAAGTCGCCTACAAGGATGTTGCGCACGTTTATTCCCAGCTCTTTGAAGAAACTGTTTTCGATTGGTATGGGCACGGCAACGGACAGCTTAACGACATACTTGAACGCATCCTTTTCCGCTTGAATGCCTTTTCTTTCAAAGATGTCAGCCGCGACCTGCTCGGCAACATTTATCAATACTTTCGCCCTAAGACGGAGCGGAAACGGTTGGGCGAATATTACACTGCTGAAGAAGCTGTTGATTACATTCTATCGCAAACCGGGATAGCTAATGATCGCGATGTGATGAACAAGCGCATTCTCGATCCTTCGTGTGGGTCATTTACTTTTGGAGTTCGCGCCTTACTGCCGCTGCTCAAGGTGAGTGAGCATCTATTGCCCGAAAATCGTCTGGAACTTGTGCGGCGCTGCTTGGTTGGTTACGACATCAATCCTTTTTCAGTTTTCCTTTCGCATCTGAGCCTGCTATTTGCCACGCTCGACATTTATCTCGAGGCCAAACGCAAAAACAAAATTATGTTGTCCCCGGCTTTAACATCCATAACAGGAATTCGCTGACCTACATATCCCAGGAAGAGGACTTCGCTAGTGATGAAATCGAGGCCAAGACAGAAGAACGAGTTGATTATGTGATCGGCAACCCTCCTTTTGTGCGTAACGAACGGCTGCCAATTGAAGACCGCGAAGTTCTAAACGAACAATTTTCGGCAATTAAAAGTGGCAACACCGACCTTTCGGCTTACTTCCTATACTACGCCATGAAGTATTGGCTGAAAGAAGGCGGCATTTTGGGCATGGTCGCCCCCATCGGCATCGTAAACACAAAAATGGCCGAACTCTTGCGCGGACAACTGAGCGAGTATTCGATTTTTCAGATCGTCTCACTGGAATGGATGGCCAAAGAGATTTTCCCTGATGCCGACATTATCCCGATGCTGATTTTCATCAGGAAGGAACATCCGAAGAAAAGTCACAAAATTACCATTGTGACCGGGCTTCGCCACAAGGCCGAGCTACGGCAAGCTGTTGAAGATAAACGGTTCTTTGCAAAACACGCCTCACAACTGGAATATCAAAAATGGCTGACTCTGAGTCAGACGGGTGATTGGCCAATCGAGGTGAAAGTTGATGACATACCACTGCTCGAAAAGCTAAAAAATCAATCAGCCCTTGGGGGCATTATCAAAACATCCTATGCGGTCAAATTGGGAGAGTCGAATATCGCGCGTCCGTATGACGAATCAAAGAAAAAGCCAACCGACACTCCGTTTCTAAAAGGGCAGCACATTTGCACGTTCAGCCTTACGGATGCCGATGAAATGGTTGATCTTAAAAAAATCTCTCAGGCTAGTGGTGCTGGTCTTTGGAGAGACCTGACATTTTTTAGAGAAAATGAAGGCAAAGCAGATGATTCAGGGCTAGGTCGTGATGATTACAATGGTCATAATTTGTTAAATGATCATCCGAGCGACACGCTCTGTTGTTTTGTACCAGAAGTTTACGTCACACTTATTGCAGGAGTAGCCAATCCTCTTGAAATGTCTGCTAACAACAGCGTCGTGACAGTTATCCCCTACAAATACAGTGCTCATGTTATTGCAGCAATTATCAACTCGCGTATCTCACGCTATTACTCGTTCATGCTTTTGCGCTCAGCGTTACTACTGCGCCGAAGGGCGCATTGGTATCCGCGTACAGTTGAAAATCTGCCCCTGCCGAATCTGAAAGACGCCCAAGCCAGGCAACTTCATCAACTTGCCAAAGAAGCTTCCTTGATTTCGCAGGGAGTCCATTTGAACGAACTCGATGCTTATCTGGATTTGATGCCTGAACAGCAGAAATTGACGAAAGCGGGTTTTCTCGGCATTCAATGGTCAGACAACAACGCAATGATTGATCGGGACGATTTGACTGTCAGTAGAGTCGAAGGCTCGTTGTTGAAGGTCGGCGGTTTGGATATAACAGGCGAAAATCAAGCCTTACATCTGCTGCGCCTTGCATTGCTGGCGCTTGACAAGGAAGAGATCGAAGCTGAGGTAATACAAAACATTCTGTTGCCAAGCGATGCCGCTGAAAGAACGCGTGTTGCCGAGCAGGTAACAGGAGTTTCAGCGCATTTAGAACAGGTAAAATCAAGGACGGAGCAAATTTGTGAGGCAATTGATGAAATTGTTGCCGAAGGATTGGGACTGACTCCAAGTGAGCACGAAATTATTCGCCAACGTTGCCAGGAATTTCCGCTTTCAGTGACCGTAGAACGTCCGCGCTATGTGTGGAGTCCTGATCGTAAACGCCAGGCACGCCGTATTTATGAACCTGGCAAGCGGTTCAAATAGATTATGTTGTCACCCTCCACCATTTATGAGATCAGCCGCCGTGCAACTGGCGCAAGCTCGCTCAATCGTTCAGCCGATAGCGGTGACAGAAAAGGCGGCGGCGAACCCACCTTGGCAATGCCCGCCAGTTCGGTTGAATGGTGCAAGACTTTCGCCGGGCTCCAGGCATCGCGCAGGTCTTCGTGCGGGATGAATAGTTCGCGCAATTGTTCAGCCGCGGCAAAATCGCCGCGCGCACAGGCTTCGAACAGTTGCTGGCTCTGGCGCGAAGCGATGCAACCCGTTCCGGTCGTAAAGCCAGGCAATTTCCAATCGCGCATGTGAACAACCGCCGGGCGTTCGCCGATGCCGCTGACAACCAGATTGCGGTCAACGCGCGTCAACAAAGATTCCAGATACGCATCCTGACGCGGGTCTTGGCGGACAACGGCGTATTTGATTGCCACGCACAAGCCTTCATCCACAAGTTTGGCCACGACATCCAACCCGGCTTCTTTATCCGCGCCGAAGTTGTTTTCTTCTTTCAAATACAAAATCAGTTTGGTTTCGGCAGCGTCGGCAAATTCGCGCAAGCCGCGTTCAAGCCCAGCAGCATCACGCGGATCGGCGCACGGCAATAGCATCACAGCCGGAAAGTCATATTTCCGCAGCAGTTCGGCTTGATCCATTGCTCGACCATAGGAAGGCCCTGCGCTGGGGATCGCCCAGTGATCACCGGCAAAACCGCTCAGCCAATCCAGCAAGGCGGAATATTCGGCCAGCGTCACGTGATACAGAAAGGCGTTGCCTCCGTATAAAAATCGCGTGATTCCGCCGGAGGCAATGTGTTTGACGATCAGATCGTTCTGCTCGAAATCCAGCGAACGGCGAGCATCGTCTTTTCTAGCCAGCGGCGGAACGGAAAATACGCCGCGCAAATCTTCAATAGTTATAGGAGTTGTCTTCAAAATTGTCTCTCAATCCACCTCCCACGAAGTCACACAAAGATTCACGAAGCTGAGACTTATCTTCGTGTTTGCTTCGTGTGACTTCGTGGGGAAAAAAGTTTGTTATTCAGCCAGCAACATCTTGGCAATCGTCTGTTTCTGCATGTTCGACGTGCCTTCGTAAATCTGACCGATCTTGCAATCGCGGAAGAATTTCTCGACCGGATAATCTTTCACATACCCATAGCCGCCATACAGATTCACGGCCATTGAAGCCACTTCTTCGGCGACTTCCGAAGAAAAAAGTTTGGCCATTGCGGCTTGTTTGATGAAGGGCTGTTTGGCGTCTTTCAATCGGGCGGCGTTGTAGACCATCAAGCGTGCGGCTTCGATTTTGACCGCCATTTCGGCAATCTGGAATTGCACGCCCTGATTTTCGCTGATCGTTTGGCCGAATTGTTTACGCTCTTTGGTGTAGGCAATCGCTGCTTCGTAAGCGCCACACGCAAGTCCCAACATTTGCGCGCCAATGCCGATGCGGCCTTCGTTCAAAGTTTCAATTGCGATCTTGTAGCCTTTGCCAACCTCGCCCAACACGTTTTCTTTCGGCACGCGGCAATTGTCGAAAAGCAGTTCGCAGGTCGAAGAAGCGCGAATGCCGAGCTTGTCTTCTTTTTTGCCTACCGTGAAGCCTTCAAAGCCTTTTTCAACGACAAACGCCGTGATGCCTTTGTAGCCTTTCGATGGGTCAAGATTGGCGAAGACGATAAAGATTCCGGCTTCGTTGCCGTTCGTGATCCACATCTTGCGACCATTCAGCAGGTAATGATCGCCTTTATCTTCCGCGCGGGTTTGCATCGCGAAAGCATCAGAACCCGATCCGGCTTCGCTGAGGCAATAAGCGCCAACGGTGTCAGTCGCCAGCCGGGTGATGTATTTCTTTTTCAAAGCTTCGGTGCCGTAATTCAAAAACGCATTGATCGTCAGCGTGTTGTTCACGTCTACCATCACGCTCAAACTGGCGTCCACGCGGGCAAGTTCTTCAATCGCCAGACAAGCCATGAAAAACGATCCGCCTGATCCGCCATATTCTTCGCCGGGTTCGATACCCATCAGACCAAGTTC
>CAYLJQ010000264.1:0-8929 GCA_964383955.1 uncultured Heliomicrobium sp.
TTGAAAACGAATACACCGGCTATGCGTTGGGTTTGGCGAAGGGCGCTGCGTTAGGCCAACGGCAGGCGTTGATCGAACGGTACGGCAAGGATTTAGACGCAAACTCGCACGGCGAAAGTTTCTTGAAACTGTTTCAGTCGCGTTTTGTGCCGGGCGGCTTATATCTGCTGGACGAACCCGAAGCGCCCCTTTCGCCTCAGCGGCAACTGGCTTTGCTTTCGATGATGAAAGAAATGGTCGAACAGGATGCGCAATTCATTATCGCTTCTCATTCCCCGATTTTGATGGCCTATCCCGAAGCGCAAATCTTCAGCTTCGATTCGCATCCAGTCGGCGAAACGGCTTACGACGATGTCGAACACGTTTCGTTGACACGGCAGTTCCTGAACAATCCAAATTCTTTCTTGCGGTATTTGTAAGACTGAATGGTTATTGCTTACCGCGAAACGCCTCGATTTCAGCTTTCGACTTTTGCCCAACCTCTTCCAGCCGCTTCATCCACTGCTTTTCATATGGCTTCAGCGCGTTGACCACAGCTTCAGCGACAGCCAGATTGCGGAACCATTTTTTGTTCGCCGGAACAATGAACCATGGCGCATGCGGCGTGCTGCAATTGTTCAGCGCGTCTTCATAAGCGCGGGTGTAATCATTCCAATATTCGCGCTCTTTCCAGTCGCCCGCTGAAAGCTTCCAGTATTTTGTCGCGTCCTGTTCACGTTCCAGCAAACGTTGCTCCTGTTCCTGTTTGCTGATGTGCAGGTAAAACTTCAGCACGATGGTGTTCGATTCAGCCAGCAGCTTTTCAAAATCGTTGATGTGAACGTAACGCGAGCGCCAGACTTTGTCCGGCACAATTTTGTGAACGCGAACCACCAGCACGTCTTCGTAATGCGAACGGTTGAAGATCGTAATTTCGCCTTTGCCGGGAGTTTGTTGATGAATGCGCCACAGGAAGTCGTGCGCCAGTTCTTCGCCGGTGGGCACTTTGAACGAAGCCACCTGACAACCCAGCGAATTCAGCGGCCCCATTACGGCTTTAATGGTGCCGTCTTTGCCGGAGGTGTCGCGGCCTTGCAGCACAATCAAAACCGAATGCTGGCCAGCGGCGTACAGCAATTCCTGCAATCGCGTCAGTTCGGCGCTCAGCTTTTCCAGCTTCGCTTCCCCGGCTTCTTTGTTTAAGCCTGCATCGTATTCGGGATCAAAGTCTCGAAGTTTGATTGGGTGACCGCCTGTGATTCTTTGTGCGTAGGACATTCAATCATCTCCAATTTGTATTCCGAGTCAGTACCGCGACCGGTAGGGAGCGTTCGGCAATGCAAGCCGCTTGCTACCGCGCGCGGTACTGACTCAATCGTTTATTTCAATCCGGCCAAAACCTTCTTGGGCAATTTTGCCTTCACCATTTCGTAGGAATCCTTGATCAGCCGCTTCAACTCAGTCTTCGATAAAACGTCAAAACTGGTCAGCGCCACCCAGTGATACCGGGCAGCATAAGGCGCAGGGTCAATCCCTTCGCGTTCGGTGAGTTCTGCAAACTCTTCGGGCGTGCATTTGAACGACATTCGGTACTTCGCCGCAGCGTCCAGCGCCAGAACCGTGAACATCTTGTTGCCGATGCGAAGCAATAGATCGTTGTCCCATTGGACGCCTTCGGTGACATGCGGCAGCGACAGACAGTATTCCCGAATTTGATCGAAGTTCATTGGGCTGTTTCCTCTTGAAAGTTGCGTTGCTTGACCTTGCCGGAAGCCGACTTATATGATGCCTTTCGGTTCGATTCAACATTAACCAATCAAATTCTCCTGCCTGACACACAGTTTCCGGCAACAAATTTTGAGGGAGTATTCAACTGCTATGGCTCATCCAACGAGTTCAAACAACAACGCACAAAAGATTTGGCACAACGGTAAATTCATTGACTGGAACGATGCGAACATCCACATCATGTCGCACGTGGTTCATTACGGCTCTTCCCTGTTCGAAGGCATTCGCTGTTACGCGACCCCGCAAGGTCCTGCGGTGTTCCGCCTTCGCGAACACATCGAACGACTTCACGATTCCTGCCACGTCTATCGCATGCCGCTGGAATTCAGCGTCGAACAATTGATGGAAGCCTGCCTTGAAACCATTCGCGTCAACGGCTTCAAAGAATGCTACCTGCGCCCGGTAGCCTTTCGCGGCTACGGCGCGTTTGGCGTCAATCCGCTGAACAATCCGGTTGAGGTGTACATCGCCAGTTGGGTTTGGGGTAAATATTTAGGCGCGGAAGCCATCGAAGAAGGCGTTGATGTTTGCGTTTCCAGTTGGGCGCGCATGCATCCGAACACGCTGCCGCCAACTGCTAAAGCGGGCGCGAACTATATGAACTCGCAGCTGATCAAGATGGAAGCGATTCAGAACGGATACGTTGAAGGCATCGCTCTGGACACGCAAGGCTACGTCAGCGAAGGCAGCGGCGAAAACATCTTTGTCGTCCGCGACGGCAAGATCTATACGCCGCCTCTATCAAGCGCAGGCTTGACCGGCATCACACGCGATTCGGCAATTCAAATTGCCCGCAATCTGGGCTACGAAGTCGTCGAATCCCTGATTCCCCGTGCGACGCTTTACACCGCCGACGAAGTCTTTTTCAGCGGAACCGCCGCCGAAATCACGCCCATCCGCACCATTGACCGCATCAAAGTCGGCGAAGGCAAACGCGGCCCGATTACCGCTGCGGTGCAAAAAGAGTTCTTCGCCATTACCTCCGGCGAAAAAGAAGCGCCGGGAGATTGGCTGGCGTTCGTGAATAAATAAACCCTGGGTAAGCATCGCTTCCAGCGTGCAGTCGTGGCAGCAGTTGGCTTGCTGTTGTAAAAAATGTTTTTCTTGCCGAGACCGCACGCTGGAAGCGATGCGCACCAATAGGCGTCAGTCTTCCATCACAATTGGCCGTTGCGGATTCACCAGCCACCAACACAACGCACCCACAAAATAGAGCAAGCCGCACACATACAACGGCGCTGACCAACTGCCAAGCTTTTCCACAAACAGCGCAGCCACAATTGGGCTGAGAAAACCGCCAATCTGTCCCGCAGTGTTCATGCAGGCGCTAACGGTACCCGCGTGATCGCCAGCAATGTCCGTGCAGGCGCTCCAGCTTGCGCCAAGCAAAAAGTTCGACGAAGCCAGTGCCAGCGAAATCAACACGACAGCCGTAATGTTGTGTTGGGTCGCTGTCCCCACGATCAACAACACGCTGGCGACTAAGTAACAGATGCTGCCGACTCCGCAGCGTCCTATTCGCAATCCAAATCGCTTTGTTGCCCAATCCGTCGTCAAGCCACCGAATAAATCCGCCGCCGCGCTCATCACCAGCGGCAAACCCGCCATTACGCCCAGCATCGTCGAAGTGAAGCCACGCGCATTTTCCAAATATGTCGGCATCCAGGTAATGAAAAAATAAAACCCATACGTTTGCGTGAAGTACGCCAGACAAAGCGCCAGCAAACTACGATTGGTCAAAATCCTCATCCAAGCCGCCGCGCTGAGATGATGCGACACCACTTTGCCGCGTCCGCGCTGAATATGCGCAAGCTCCGCCGGTGAAACGGCTTTGTGCTGTTCCGGTTCGTCCCGAAACCACCAGAACCAGACCGCCGCCCAGACAAACCCGACCGCCCCAAAGACGACGAACACCCAGCGCCAATGCATCCGCGTCAGCATCGCCGTCACCAGCAGCGGCGTCAGCCCTCCGGCCAGATGCGCGCCCATAAAAAAGATGCCCTGCGCTGTGCCGCGCTCCGTCACCGGAAACCAGCGCGAAAACGTCTTCGCCGCATTTGGCCACGCGCCCGCTTCGCCCACGCCAAACAGAAAGCGGATCACCAGCAGCGAAACGTAATTGAACGCTCCGGCGGTAAAGATCGTAAAGCTGGACCACCAGATGACAATCCGCGTCAGCACGCGCCGCGTCCCAATGCGATCGCCCCACCAACCCGTCGGAATCTCGAAAATCCCGTAGGCCAGCGTGAACGCGCTGAAAACCAGACTCATTTCGAACTTGCTCAAGCCCAGATCGCGCATCATCGCGGGCGCGGTCAGCGAGATGCAGACGCGATCCAGATAAGTGATCCCAGCCAGCAGTACGGCCAGCGCCAGCACGCGGTAACGCACGCGGGAACTGTGACTGGAATCTTGGGACAGACTTACTACCTTTTCGGTATCGAATAATTCGTTCATTTATTGAAGTTTAGGGTTGTTTCAGCGACTCAAAACCACGTCTTGTAATCGCGGCCATAAGCTTTCTCCGTTCCTGAAGGAACGTCTCGTATTGCATCTCAGACCAACCTTCTGGCAAGGCGTGAAACTCATGCATGCGATTCCAATCTTCTGCCGAAAATCGTTCCCGAATTTTCGGCACATACTCCATGGGTGGCTTATCGCTGATGCCTATATTGTCTGGCCATTCCAACAGCGCAAAGTTCGCAAGTTGGTTGATTTGCTTCAGGTCAACTATGCCTTGTCGTTCCAGCCATGCACGTGGGAAAAGGTGGTGCCGCTCCAGTGCCCTCCTCTTTGTCCTAATGGCCGGGTCAAGAAGGTCTGGCACATTTTTGTGTGAGAAGAGCACGGGTGCGACAAGCCGGTTCTGTGCTGCCATGTAGGCAAATAACTCAGGATTCCGCGCAGATGAACTATCGAGTTTGGCAGGCAGAGTCACAGACCAGAAATCGTTGGTCAATTCGTTTGCCATCATCTCTTCCAGTATCCCGACAAAGCTCACTGCGTCCTTCGCTGCTTTGAACCGGTTCAGGTCGCCATCCATTACCGTTTCTGGCGAACTGGTGTAGCGTCCCGTCAGGCTCGACGCAAAAAACCAGCGTCCTATCAATCGCTGCAATTGATGTTCAGGCAGTCCAAATCGCTTCCGGCCTATCAAATAAAAAGCATACGCATAGAGCAGTGCATTCTGCGAAGAGATCATTTCTGCACTGCGAAAGCCCGCGCCAATAAGGCTCGATAGAAACTGATGCCAGTGTGTCAGGTTCAGCACCTCCGCCTGCGAGTCCTGCAATAGTTTGAACTGTATATCCCGCCGTTCAGCGGTGAATTCACCAGTATCTAAATCCTTCCCGCGCAGCACTTGATACACGCTCTTGAGCCGTCCGCGTTGGAAGCCAAATGCCACCGCTACGCGTAAAAGCTGGTCGGGATCGGGTTGGATAAAATGGTTGAAGGGCGAAGCAGGTGCGCCTGTCGAAGGTACTTGCCTTGAGAGTCGGCAAAACGTTTCCAGGGCAATTCGTCCGGTGTCCCAAAAGACGGACATTAAAGTCAGGATAAAGTCGGCTTGATTCAACCGGACGCCTTCGCTATTGATACGCACGAAAATATCTGCCACTTGCTCTTCGTCCACCGTGGGCGCGATCTCCAACGCCGTGAATGGATACATTTGTAGGTCGAAAAGCCGTTCCAGGTTATGGCTGATCAGTTCCTCATCTTCAGGAGCTAATGGTCCTTTGGTTTCCAGTTGCTTCAGAAATCTCTTGACCATCTGGTAGCTTGGTTTTCCAGATGACCAGATGTCCGAAATATTGGCGATCCACTCTGGGTCACGGCGGATCGCCGCATCTGCCACCTCGAATTTTCCATCCCGTGGACGAAAGGCTACCTCGATCTGGCGCTCCTTGTAGTCCTCGTCTAACACCTTGCGGCCCCGAAAGACAGCAAACAAAGAGGTCAATCGTTGCTGCCCATCTACAATCAATCGTGACGCAACCTTGTGCTGTTTACTGCCCACACCGATTTGCTTCGCCCCATTAGCCGTCCCATTCTCCCAGAAAAGCAGATATCCCACGGGGAAGCCTCGATACATTGAGTCAAACAGATCCCGCACCTTTGCGTTCGCCCAAACGAAAGGACGCTGGATGTCTGGCAATCCGATGTCTCCGATTTCGATGTAATGGAGCAATCCGCTCAGATCGTAGTCAACCTTTTTGAAGCATGTTTTTAGTTCGCTCATAAATCTCTCTTGTTTGTGGTGTGTAATTAACAGTCGCAGAGATGCATACTGGCAATATTGACGAAGGGGCAGCCTGAATATCGTTGATAGACAGGAGCACGACTATTGGCCGATCTATGATTCAGAAACAGCCTGCCGGGGAAAGGGCGCGTTGCCTTTTCGCATCACCAGGCACCCTTGTCAATAGTTTGGCCAAGCCTTTATCAGTGCATAAGCTCACTGCAACATTGGAGTCAATAGAATCGGCATTGCCGAGGCTTTCAAAAGCGCGGTATTCTTGGGATCAAGAGGTGAACTCATGACAGTACAAATCGAAGATAGAGAGGAAACGGCAACCAGGTTACAAGCAGCGGCTGAAACTCTTAAGCTCTCGCTTGATGATTATCTGGCGAGAATTGCCGAGCTTGTTGCTCCTCCTCAATCAAACGGTGCGACGACGGCACCAGAAGAGTTAGACCCGCAAGGAAAAGCGATGCTTGCCGTGCTTGAGCGTTCCGCAGAACGATTAAAAGACTCACCGGTCAGCGGAGAAACGAAGGATACTCTTGAAATGATCCATCGAGCACGGGCAGGAGAAATCTGGAGATATGAGCCAGCCGAATAGCCTATTTGCCGCTCCCGAATTCCGCGACGGCGTTGCGTTATGCCATCGAAAAGTTTCTCCCCGAAAAGCGCAAGCAGCTTCTGGCCAAAACCAAAGCCGGTGAAAAGTTGAAAAATTGACAAGCCATCTCAGCGGTCTTATAGTTCGCCGGTCAAACCAAGTTACAGCGTAATCAGGACTTACATTACACGCTAAAACATCAACGAAAACTTCAATGCTGCCAGCTACATCCGGTACAGGAGGATGAATGACCAGTCGTAATTCGCACAATTTGAAAGCGACGATGGCGCCCATTGACCGCGCCGGGATTACCGAACTTGTTGTCCAACGAATCAAAGAATTGCTGGAACGGGGCGAACTGAAAGCCGGAAGCCGATTGCCACCGGAACGCGAACTGGCAGACATGCTGCACATCAGCCGCCCCAGTTTGCGCACGGCACTGAAAGCTTTGTCGGTGATGGGCATCATCAATGCCAAACCGGGCGCGGGAACGTACATTGCTGAATCGTTGCCGGAAGTTTTCACCGAACCGATGCGGTTTATGACGCTGATCAACAACACCAGCGACGAAGAGATGTTTGAAACCCGGTTGATTATTGAAGCAGGCCTGGCGGAACTGGCCGCTGAACGCGCAAGCGATGAAGATATAACCGCATTGAATGTCGAACTTGACGCGATGCGCACTTATATAAGCGATCCGGAAAATTACCTGAAACATGACATCCTGTTTCATAAGGCCATTGCCAAAGCCGCCAACAACAAACTGATGAGCGGCGTGATGGATACGGTTTCCCAATTGCTTTTTAAGCTGCGCCGCCAAACCATCAGACACGCGGGCGATTTTGAAGAAGCAATTGAATGGCATCAGAAAATCATCGAAGCAATCAAAAAACACGACCCCAAACGCGCCAAAGAAACTTTGACAGGGCATTTGAAAGCTTCGCAAGCGGCCTGGGCCCGCGAAAATCGCAACAATGCCGCCGCCAACGGATCTGCTGTCCATTCGGGCAATGATTCCTCCGGCTCCGCCGAAGACAAAACTGACGCTGCGGCAAAACGTCGAAGCAAATAATTTCCGATAACGATAATTTCCAATGCTGCCTGATCTTGAAGAGGTAAAACGCAGGCTTGTGGGCATAGGCGAACTGGTGCGAGATCACGTGCTGGCAGAGCTTCGCCAGCAATCCGTTGAATCGCTTTCTTCCGTCGCCTTTGAAACGGCGGCGGACAAAATCTACGTGATTGACCGCTCGGTTGAAACGATTTTGCTGCCTGCGCTGACACAGCATCTGCAACCCATCCTTTCGTTTGCGTTGATTTGCGAAGGCGTCAACGACGAACAGCCGCTGACCTTCCCTGCCGATTTGCCGATAGAACAATGTCAGGCGCGATTGATCGTTGATCCGATAGATGGCACCCGGCCAATCATGTACAACAAACGCAGCGCCTGGTGGCTGGCCGGAATTGCGCCCAATCTGGGCGAGCAAACTTCTTTGCTGGACATTCAGGTCGCCGTTCAGGTCGAAATTCCGACCACGCGGGCTGCGCTGGCCGATACGCTGTGGGCGGTTCGCGGCAAAGGCGCTGGCGGCGAAACCACGAATTTGATTTCCGGCGAACGAAGCGAATTTCAACCGCAGCCTTCGCGCGCGAAAACAATTAGCGGCGGCTTTGCTTCGTTCTTTCACCCGTTTCCGGGCGGCAAGGAAATTTTCGCCGCGATGGAAGAAGAACTGACGCAGGAAATTATCGGCGGCCTGGAGCAAAGCAAGACAGCGATGTTTGATGAACAATACCTGTCCACCGGCGGCCAGCTTTACGAACTGCTGACTGGAAAAGACCGTTTGCTGGTGGACGTTCGCGGTCTGCTTTATGAATGCTTCGCGCGCGCGGGAAAGGCGACCGGCCACGCTTGTCACCCCTACGACCTTTGCACGGTGTTGATTGCCGAAGAATCCGGTGTCGAAATCACGGACGGTCACGGCCAACCGCTGAATGCCCCGCTGGACACAACCAGCGACGTTTCCTGGATCGGTTATGCAAACTCTGTCATTCGCCAGGAAGTCGAACCGACTCTGCTGCCACTGCTAGATAAACATTTGCGCGGAATTCAGTGAAAAATTTATTGCCCGACGACCCTGCCCTGAGTAAAATCCCCGCTCAATTTTCATAAAACATTTTTGTAAATCGAAATTTCAACTGCGCAGTCTCAGCTAAAAGGCGTGCCCCGGATATCTCATTACCGTTTGTTCAACCTTGAGCGAGCCTGCTTTGGGATTTTCAACCACCTCTCTAAAATCAGGAGATCAGCCATGAGG
>CAYLJQ010000265.1:0-8927 GCA_964383955.1 uncultured Heliomicrobium sp.
ACGTGGCAACGTCGAACTATCAAACCGGCAGAGTCTTCAACCGCCACTTCACGGTGGGCCTGGGGAACGACGTGGCCTTCAAACGCTTCGCGGCATCAACCACCGACGTCATCATTGACATCGCCGGATTCTTTGCGCCGTAAGCCAGCCCTCTATTTATAAGAAAAAGGGTACATTCTTCAGCTTCATCGAAACCTCAATTTCGGTGAAGCTGAATTTGTTTATGTGCGGCAATCAAGGGGTTACCAAAAATCGCGAAAAAAGTTTTTGGTCGTGATGAAAACCACAGAATTTTCTCGCCTGTCTGAGTGAGGCGCTAAAAATAACGATTCAAGCGAATCTATCAAGCCTCAAAAAGATCGTTCAAATTAACCCAAAACCTTAATAGGAGAAGGACCGCATGAAGATTCAAACAAACAATCAGATTGGAACCAAAACCTGCGTTGCCAAACTCAGAACGTGTATCTTGTTTATGTGCCTGCTGGCCCTGGGGCTGACGATGAGCGCCGGTACCGGACGCTTCACGCCCTCAGCACAAGCGAAGGCCGCGACTCCTGCTTCGATGGCGGTAACGCTGACGCCGGAACAGATGGAAGCGGCTGTCGAAGAATACTTTGCTTCAATTGCTTCGCTGGATGTTCAGCGGTATGTGAATAACTTTGCGGCGAATGGCGTTTTGGAAGACCCCGTTGGAACTCCGCCGGTGCAGGGCACACAAGCCATCGCAGGGTATTTCGGCGCGATCATCGCTCCGTTCAGCCACATCAAAGCCAAAGTTCAGGAAGTGATTCCGTGCGGGCAGGAAGCCGCCGTGAACTGGAAGCTCAATTTGACAAGGGCGGACGGCAAAAAGATTCAAATTGACGGCATGGGCGTTTTCAAATTCGACCAAACAGGGAAGCTTCAATCGGTGAGAGAGTTCTGGGACTTGGCTGCGTTTTTGGCGCAAATGCAAAACTAAGCCAATGAAGGCCAGAAGCTGAAAATCAAAAGCCCTCTCGGAATTTGTTTACCGAAAGGGCTTTTGAATGATGAAAAATGTTTGCCTGACAAGTTACTCGTTGACCTTCAGCACAGCCAGGAAAGCTTCCTGCGGAATTTCGACTTTGCCGACGCGCTTCATGCGTTTTTTGCCTTCTTTCTGCTTTTCCAGCAGCTTGCGTTTGCGCGAAATGTCGCCGCCGTAACACTTGGCCAACACGTTTTTGCCGACGGCTTTGATGGTTTCGCGGGCAATGACGCGCGAACCGATGGCAGCCTGAATGGCGACTTCGAACATCTGGCGAGGAATCAGCTTGCGCATCTTGTCTACCAGCAAACGACCACGCGAATACGCGACGTCTTTGTGAACAATCAGGGACAGCGCGTCCACTTGGTCGCCCGCAACCATAATGTCCAGCTTCACCAAATCAGAGTCGCGATACCCTGCCAGGTGATAATCCAGCGAAGCGTACCCGCGCGAGATGGATTTCAGCCGGTCGAAAAAGTCCAGCACGATTTCGTTCAAGGGCAGTTCATATGTCAGCTTGACGCGAGTCGGCGCAACATAATCGAAGCCTTTTTGAATGCCGCGCTTTTCGTCCAGCAAGGCCAGAATCCCGCCCAGAAATTCTTCGTTGGTCAGGATCATCGCCGTAATGATCGGCTCTTCAAATTTGACGATGTCGCCCGAAGGCGGCAGCTTCGACGGGTTGTCAACTTCGTGAACGTCGCCGCGCACGTCGGTGATGCGGTACCGCACGCCCGGCGCGGTGGTGATCAAATCAACGTTGAATTCGCGCTCCAACCGTTCCTGCACGATTTCCATGTGCAACAGGCCCAGAAAGCCACAGCGGAACCCGAAACCCAGTGCGGTGGAAACCTCCGGCTCGAAAAAGAACGACGAATCGTTCAAGCGCAGTTTTTCCAGCGCGTCGCGCAATTCTACGTACTGATTCGGCTCGATCGGATAAAGCCCGGCGAACACCATCGGCTTGATTTCCTGGAAGCCGGGAAACGGTTCCGGCGTCGGTCGTGCAGCTTCTGTGACCGTATCGCCGATGCTGACATCCGCAACAGTTTTGATATTCGCAACGATGAAACCGACTTCGCCCGCGCCAAGTTTTTCGATGGGACGCGCTTTGGGCGTCATCACGCCCAGGTCTTCGACTTCGTGCGTGGTGCCTTTGGCCATCAAGCGAATCTTGAGTCCCTTGCGCAATTCGCCGTCAATCACGCGCACCATCACGATGACGCCGCGATAGGGATCGAACCACGAATCGAAAATCAATGCTTTCAGTGGAGCTTCCGTCGAGCCTTTCGGCGGCGGAACGTCACGCACGATGGCTTCCAGAATGTCCGTGATGCCGATGCCGGATTTGGCCGAAGCCAGCACGGAGTTGTGCGTGCTGACGCCAATGACGTGTTCAATCTGCTCTTTGACCCGTTCCGGGTCAGCGCTGGGCAGGTCAATTTTGTTGATGACGGGAACCAGTTCCAGATGGTGATCCACGGCCAGGTAAGCGTTGGCCAGCGTTTGCGCTTCGACACCCTGACTGGCGTCTACAATCAGCAGCGCGCCTTCGCAGGCGGACAGACTGCGCGAAACTTCGTAACTGAAATCCACGTGGCCTGGGGTATCAATCAGGTTCAGGATGTAATTCTCTCCATCCTGCGCCTTGTAATTCAGACGAACGGCGTGCGCTTTGATGGTAATGCCGCGCTCGCGCTCCAAATCCATTGCGTCCAAAACCTGATCCGACATTTCGCGCTGTTCCAGCGCGCCGGTCGCTTCCAGCAATCGGTCGGACAGCGTGGTTTTACCGTGGTCAACGTGAGCGATGATCGAAAAATTGCGAATGTTTACTGACATAAATGACTAGCTTTAACGATGAAATGAGGCTGGTAAGTTCGGAGGATACCTGCGCAGCCAGCGAAAATCAAAAGCAGGATTACTCAGCCTTGTTTTCCAAACTGCGCCACAGGTACCACGAAGCCACGGAACAATAAGGCCGCCAGCCATTTTCATCCGCAATGCGTTCCATTTCGCCCGGGGTCGGCAACTGGTCAAATCCGTACGCCAGTTGAATGCCTCGGCGAACGCCCAGATCGCCCACCGGCAGCACGTCCATCCGTCCCAGCGAGAAAATCAGGAACATGTGAACCGTCCAGACGCCAATGCCTTTGACGGTGGTCAGCATCTGGATGATTTCGTCATCGGTCATTTTGGACAGGCGGTTGAATTTCAACGTGCCATCGCCGGTTTTGGCGGCGATGTCTTTGATGTAGGCGATTTTTGAAAACGACATGCCGCACGCGCGCAGGTTTTCATCCGGCGTGGCCAGAATGTGTTCCGGGCGCGGCGTGCGAACCGGCTTGTACAAAGCCAGAAAGCGTTTGTGAATGGTGTCCGCCGCTTTGGTGGAAAGCTGTTGGGAAATGATCGAACCGACCAGCGTTTGAAAGTACCGCGTGTGAGGGCGAATGCTGCACGCGCCGTAACGTTTGATGAACGCGCCCAGCCGTTTGTCGCGGCGAGCCAACGTGCGTTCGGCTTTGTTCAGTTCTTCCACGAATGAATCAAGTTTGCTCAAAGGTATGAAAGCCTCCTGTGGGAATTTGCGCGCGGCACTATACCAAAGTTTCGGGCAGTTGACCGATTACGGCCAGTGTAATAAAACGCCTGCTCCCAAGTTCGGAGGCGCATCTGGTCTGGTGACTGGCGCGGTCTTCAAAACCGTTGGACGTGCGCGTGAGCGTGCGCCGGTCGGGTTCGATTCCCACACGCCTCCGCCAATCTCATCAATAGTTTACGGCTGTCTCGCTTTTGGTTAGTTGAACAAATCATAGGCCAGTGATGACGTGTGAGACATAATTCTGTGACATATAGACTCCGAAACTATTGCCGCTTTCCCTTTTCCAGCAGATTCAAAATTTGTCCGAATGCCTGTCATTAACCGGCGTAGCGATAGTCTCTCAGGTGATTATTGCTGTCAACAGCAATTTCTATCTTGAGCAATAATCATAGCTATGGCATCATTCGCACACTATGAAAACTCAAACTAGAATCAAGCAATTAGCGGAAGCAAACGGACTGACAACTGCTTATCAATTGCAGAAAGCCGCCAATCTTTCATCAAGTATGGCCGCACGTCTTTGGCGTGATGAAGTGGAGATGATCGCCCTCAGCACAATTGATTCGCTTTGTGATTCGCTGGGCTGTGAGCCTGGGGAATTGTTTGTCAGAGTAGGGCAAGGCAAGGGATCGAAGAAAAAGAAAAGCTGAGAGCGGAGATTCAGATTTAACTGCTGACTTCCAAATACGCAGGACGCCATTGCAGCGGAGTTCGTGCCATTTCTCAACGGTTGATTGGCTTGATTGTTTTGGGGGGATAACCCGGCCTTTGATGGGGTTAGACTCGGACGTGCAGAAAAATTTTTTGTTGAGGTTTGTAAAACTCCTACTATTGCCTTTTGCTTCGTAGCTTCTCCTTTGCCTTTCTCATTCCGTCGAGCCAAGTACTATCGAACTTTTCCACGATTTCGCGGCAAGTATCAACTAAGGTGTTCATTGGGCCAACTTTCAACTCATAAATTATGATACGACCAGTTTTCCTTACTTCATTCTCCCAATCTTTCTCTGTTAGCTTCAACCCTGAAAAGGCATCTTTGTCGTTCTGATAAATGAGCACTGACATCGAATAACCAGTTAGGTGATCAGCCTCATCGAAAACTTTTAAGGCGTTGATACTTATCGTAAAACTCGGCACACCAATATCGGTCACGACACAATCACGCAGACCTCTTACCTCTCGCTTGACTTGGCTACTGATTGTATAGCGAAGATCGTCATCGTTTGTCGAAACGCTCACCATTACCGGCCATTGTGAAGTTTTAGGGTCAGATTGTGCCGATGTGTGGGGAGAGATGCGTTCAAATGATTTCGATGGCGTATGAAAAAGCCTTTGGGTGTTAGCAACCGCATTACCAGTACAACAAGCCTGGACAAGGACTATAGCTAAGGCAGTGAGCTTATTATTGAATTCTTTGTTCATGATCTAAACCTCTTAGGCTCCCAAGCTATTACTGGAATCGCGTAGTCATCATTTCAAGTTCAATGCTGCGAATCCCCAGAGGATTTATGAACAAATAAAATAGCGACTTTCGGCAATAGGGTGGAACTAAATGAGGGGCACAATCTTGGGGCAGAGTCTTTACAGCGCCGGGACTATATCGCCAACCTGACAGAATGAAAACTTTTTTCTATTCTCAATCCGCGTTTTCCAGCGTTCCTTGAATCGCTTCATTAGGGCGAGTCAGGACTTCCCACACGATTTTGTTTGCATCATCCCACTTCGGTAGTCCCGTAGCGCCAACGCTCATCACTTGGTTGCTGATGTTGACCTGCGCCCGTTCGTCCAACTCTCCCTTGATCTTCGCCAGCAATTCAGTGACTCGCGCACGTTCACGCAACGCCGATAGCGCCGTTTTGAAATCTCCCTGGCGTTTGGCTTGATCGAAAATGCTCTGGGCATCAGCATCAAGACAAGCAATCTTCGTCAACAGTTCATCCGCCTGTGATGCAGCTTCCGCCGTCTGCGCTTCGACAAGCTGCGCCGGAATGTGGTTGGCCTTGTGACGGCCTAGCGCATCGGTTGAAACGCGGAATAGCGCAGCAATCGCGGGAAACGCGGCTCCCTCGACAAGCTGCCGGTCAATCTCTTGCCGGTCTGGGTTTGTGCAGATGGTGCAGATTCTGGGCATTGGATCATCTCTGGAAAATCATTTGCGAGGGGCGGGACGTTTTCGTCCCACCCTTCTGATTCTGTCCATAAAATACCCCTATTATGGACAATTTGAGACTACCTCATTGGAGTTCCCGGAGATTTCTTTGCTGGATTCGTAAGTTTCGTCTCCGGGGTAAAACTCTCAACAGTTAGTCCGTGGGCAGAATTTCTGCTTCAAGCTCCTCAATAACCGTTCTCAGGAATTGGCGTGTGTTGCCGCGTTGCTCCCGCACCATCTGAATGGCTCGGATGAGGTTTGTTTTCCCGGTCGAACAAAAGCGGCGGAGACGTTTATTTTCGTCCAATCGTCCGGCGCTGTCCGGCTCAGCCGGTATGCCGTGCAATCTTTGTATTAACAACTTTGTTGTAAGTGGAAGATCGTTTATCCGTCCCGGAATTTTATGCGCCTCCCGAAGTGTGGCTACAGCCTGAGTCAAGATTGGCAGCCGGTAGCGGCTTGGATGGTAAGTAACCTCTGGCTTGCCGTTGTTTCCAATGACTACCTCATTTTCCCCGTCACGTTGGTATTCACCATAGCCAATGTCTATTTCAACAAGGCTGTAGCCGTGTTCACGTTGCCAAGACCTCATCTTTGCCCGAAGCCGTTGCACTCGCTTTTTGAGAGCACTCACAGTTTTGCCATCTGCTTCATCTCCTAAGAGACGGATTGCCAAGTCCCTATCGGAACAATCAAACCAATCCGTTTCACCGTCACTCGCTCCGATCAAAGCGAGCACATAGGCTCTGAGTTCAAGCGGCAAGCCTATGCACCCAAACGTATAGTTGAATGTGTCGGCAAACTGCGAAAGCCAATACTCCGCAGTCATTCCGTTTTTGCTCCCGGATTTGCCCGATGGCGGTATGATTTGAAGCGAAAGATTCTGGCCAAGCGAGTCTGCTTTAATAGCCGGTTCATTGTGTTTTCGGTTCACTTGTTCAGCTTGTGAAGTAGCTTTAGAATTCGCGTGAACATTACTTTTATTAACCTGGGGAGCTGTTGAGAGGCTCCCCCGTTCTTTTTCGTGGGAATTGTCTTTCATCGTTCGATCTCCTTTTTAAGTTTAGTCGCAAAAGTTGCTGCAACAGCTCAAAAGGTACTGGAAATGGCTGGGGCGGGGGAGATGGAAAAAAATGGGGCAAAATAATTCCAGTGGAAATAATTCAAGAGATTTTTTTCCAGCGGAAAGCATAAGGGCTAAATCAGAATCTTGTCACTTTGACCCTTGCCTCTTCTTTTCAGCGGAGAGTCTTTTACGTGCTACATCCTTCGACTTTCTTTGATCCTCAGGCGTTTTGAAAGATAGGCCGAGTTTTTGGGCTATTTCCCTATGTGTCATTCCTTGTTCTTCCCACTCAGGCAGTTCATCTGTTGGCAACTTCGGCGCTCCGCGTTTGCTCAAATTGTATGTAGAGTAATGGAGATCAACTGCATAATGGTGAGCAGTTCGCCTAGTGGCAAAGACAGTCGCCTGGGGCATCAGGCGCTTAAATCGAGAATAGGTGTCTGTTTCCTTCGCCGATTCTCCACCTGCCATAATCAACATCCGCCTCTCAGCTTCAACTATAGCTTCATCGGGCATCACTATTCGCCCTTCTGCTTTGGCTTGTTGAAAAATAAGACGCAATGCAATTTTGTATGTCGCTAAAAGATTTCTTTGTATGCTCTGGCGAGTAGGATTTATTAAATCATCCCATGACAATTCATCGGATTTATTCCGTTTCTTTTCTGGCATTGCCGGGGCTTCCTTGTAGCCATCCTTGAACTGGTTTCGGCTCGCCGGTCGCGTCAAGGAATCGCAACTATCCTCAAGTGGATCAGACTTGAGTAAGGCGAGCCGAAGCTAATTTCAGTCTCAGTTTATCATCGTGGAAATCCCTTCAAAATCGAATTCATTTGGTATGGAAAGCGTTTCCAGAATCGCAACCGCTCTGGCCAATGTTGTGCCGTCAGAGTTGGTGTAGCGATAGGTCATCGTGAGCGTTGTATGACCTAGAATTCTTGCGACTTCAGCCAACGGCAATCCGCCTTGCACAAGCCGCGTCGCGCAAGTGTGTCGGCAATCGTGAAGCCGGAAATCCTCGATGCTGGCATCTTTGCAAGCTCGTTTCAGAATGTTCTGTAGCCAACCTCTGTTGATGAATACCTGGCCTTCGGAATCGCCGGTTGATTGCTCATAAAGTCTGTGAAGTTCAGCCGCGAGACGTTCGGTCATCGGAACTGACCTTGCCCGCATTGTCTTAGTGTTGAACGCTTCAATCCGAATCAGCCGGGCTATCAGATCAACATGCTTCCATTGAAGGCTGATAATCTCTCCTCGTCGCATTCCCGTGTCGAGAGCACAAATGAGAACGGCCTTCAGTTGCGCGCGGCGGCCAGTGCAGGCGGCAAGCAATCTCTGTTCTTCCTCACGACTCAAAACGCGCTCACGCGGCTTCTCATCGGCCATAGTAACCAGCGGCTTGCCGCGTCCGAACGGACTTCGGATTATCCAATCTTCACGCTCAGCAACCTTGAGCATTGTTCGCAAGATTGTCAGAACTCGATGCACATCTGCGAGACTCCGGGGCTTGCCTTGATGAGTTGGCTTGGCGAGCAATTCAAGTTTGAATTTTTCGATGTCGCCATAGGTAAGATCACGAAGCTTGCGTTTGCCGAAGTATTTACGCAGTAATTTCAATCGTCGCCTTTGATCTTCGTATGACCGCAAGCCCGCGACTTTCCGACCGTCAACATAGACAGGGGCAATCATATATCGCCCTTCGTAATACCCTGCCAGATCGTTGAATGTTCGCTGCTCAAGCTTCAGAGACCTTGAACCGCGTTCGTCAAGCTCTCGCACAAGCTGTTTGAGTCCATTATTGGCTTGGCTTTTTGATGGGAAAGTGCGCCGTATACTGCGCTGATCGCCTTTATCATCAAGGTAGGTGACTCTTGCAATCCAAGACTTGCCTCGTTCGTAGACGTATCCTTTTCGCTGTTTGCTCATTGCCCTTTTCTCTGAGACATATTGGAGACATATTCGGGTTATGAGTGCCTTTCTATGTCTATCAACCTTGCCTCTGTAGGTGCAAGAAAAGGGAAAATCTCTAGTGTTAAAGCCTAAAATCGGTCTTCAAAACCGTTGGACGTGCGCGTGAGCGTGCGCCGGTCGGGTTCGATTC
>CAYLJQ010000266.1:0-8877 GCA_964383955.1 uncultured Heliomicrobium sp.
CGCTGAAGGTGCGGCCGGTGTAGCGGAGATAAACGTCATCCAGCGAAGGACGCGCCACTGTGACTGACGCGACTTTCAGGCCCGCCGATTCCAGCGCGACCAGCATTCCGGGGACAGCCGTCGCTCCCTGGCTGGCGCGCGCGTGCAGCGAATGGCCTTCGACGCGGATTTCACCAATGCCTTCCTGATTGCTGCCGTCCAGTTTGCTGAATGCTTCGCGTACCTGAGTTTCGGTTTGCACCTGGGCAAATTCGATATGAATGGCATCGCCGAACAGTTCGCCTTTCAATTGCTCCGGTGCGCCTTCGACCACCAATTTGCCGTGATCCACAATCGCCAGCCGTTTGGCTAGTTGATCGGCTTCTTCCAGATAATGCGTGGTCAGCAAAACCGTGATGCCGTCTTCCTGGGACAGCCGCGCAATGTCTTCCCACAAGCTTGCGCGGGCTTCAGGATCAAGTCCCGTGGTCGGTTCATCCAAAAACAGCACGCGGGGTCGATGAACCAATCCCATCGCAATGTCTAACTTGCGCTGCATGCCGCCGGAATAGGTTCGGGCGACGGCGTTGGCGGCGTCTGCCAGCCGGAACCGCGTCAGCAATTCTTCCACACGGCTTTTCAACTCTTGTCCGCGCAAACCATAAATTTTGCCTTGCAAGGTCAGATTTTCGCGGCCTGTGGCTTCAGTGTCCACGCCGGATTTTTGCGCGACGCACCCAATTGCACGCCGTACCGCTTCCGGTTCACGCAGCACGTCAAACCTCGCGACTGACGCTGAGCCGGAATCGGGTCGCGAGAGCGTATTCAGAATTTTGATGGTTGTAGATTTGCCTGCGCCATTTGGCCCCAGCAGTCCGAAGATGGTTCCGGCTTCAACGCTGAAGCTCAAACCGTCCAGCGCGCGAACTTTGCCGCCGTAAGTTTTCACCAGATCGCGGGCTTCGATAGCAACACTACTCATACAAGTCTCCCATAGTTGGACAGGCTAAAAGTCGAAACGATCAACATTCGACTTGTTAAAGATAAACGGCGCTCCCAGCATTACATCGCGCTCCTTTACCTCAAGCCTTTTCAGCTTGCCAGCGTTAATTTCCTTGTCTCCTGGTTTCAGGCGTCCGGCGCTCAGTTCATTCCCCGCAAACACTGTCAAATATCCCAGGTCCAGCGTGTTCCACAAAACAAAGCTTTCGATGACACCGTCGTGAACATAGGGTTTGCACAGGCTGGGAATGGAAAGGCCAATGACTTTGACATCCTGACGGCCTGATTGTTTGACGGCTTCGGCGGCGCCGGGAACCGCCGGAGCAGCCACACCCATAATCAGTTTGACGTTTGGATGCACCTTCATCACGTTTTGCGTTTCGGCAAAGGCGCGGTCCCGGTCGCCGTCGCTGGGTTGAATGGCGACAAGTTTTACGTCGGGATACTTTTCAGCCAGGCGGGCTTTGATGTGTTTGATCCATTCGTTTTGGTTGGCGGCGCTCAAACTGGCGGTGATGATGGCAAATTCGCCTTTTCCTCCAAGAATACGCGCGGCCTCGTCCATCAGTGTGTAGCCAATGCCTTGCGGCGTCGCCTGATTGATAAAAAAGTCACGGGCGTCTGCTTCGGCGTCGGCGTCCCAGGTGATGACTTTGATGCCGCGTTCGCGCGCTTTGCGCAACACGGTGGAAATCGCCGCCGAGTTTTCCACGCTGACAGCAATGACATCTACGCCGCGCGTGATCCAGCCTTCAACGACTTCGTTCTGTTTGGCCGGGTCAAGATCCGTCGGGCCATCCCAGATCAGATCAATGCCGAGTTCCTGTGCCGCTTCTTCTGCGCCCTTGCGGCAACTGACGAAATACGGATCGCCTTTCGCTTTCGGCATCATCCCGATGACAGTTCGTTTCGCGGTGGAAGGGGCGGCTGCATGTAATTGATTGCTGGATGAAGTATTTGTCAGCGATCGAACCAGCAGCCAGTTACTGCCAGCGATCAGCAAACCTGCCGCCAGAATAGCCGCGCAGATAAATGCAACTTGAGAATTTTTCACGTCGAAATCCCCTGGGAGCGCCGACATCCCTGTCGGCTTTTTTGAAGATAAACGATCAATGCAGATGGTAACGACCAGCAACGCTCCGGTCAGAATGCCTGCCAGCTCCGTCGGCAATGCAGCCAGCCGCAATCCGTTTTGCAAAATGACGATGGCGAACAAGCCCAGCACGGTTCCCCAAACGGTTCCGCGCCCGCCAAAGATCGAAGTGCCGCCAAGCACAACGGCTGTAATGGCGATCAGTTCGTATCCCGTTCCGGCGTCGGATTTGGCTTGGCCTAAATGTGCGACGTAAATTACTGCGGCAATGCTCGCCGCCAAGCCTGACAGGATGTACGCAAGCGCGATTCGCCGCGCGACGGGAATTCCGGCGTAACGCGCGCCTTCGGCGGAAAAGCCAATGGCATACAGGCTGCGGCCAATGATCGTGCGGTGCATCAGCAGGAAGTATAAAACGGCAGCCGCAACCAGAATCAACATTTGCGGAGGCAAAAATCCCAGCCAGTATCCTTGTCCAAGAAACAGAAAAGCCGCCGGGAAGCCTGTGTAATTAGCGACTCCGCCCGTGATGCCTTCCGCCAGGCCGCGAAACAGGGAAAACGTGCCCAGCGTGACGATCAGAGGCGGCAGCTTGAACTGCGCGATTAAAACTGCATTCAATATTCCGCCAAGCAAGCCAATCAGCAGTGTTAACAACACGCTCAGCCAAATCGGCAAGCCTGCGACCTTCCACATCCAGCCGCAGGAAATTGCCGACAAACCCATCATCGAGCCCACTGACAGGTCAATGCCGCCAGTGACGATGACCGGCGTCAAGGCCAATGCCAGCAAGCCGATTTCGACGCTTAGCCGAATGATTTCAAACCCGTTCGCGCGCGAAAAGAAGTTTTCGCCGATAAGGCTGAACAGCAGCATTTCGACGAACACCAAGATCAGCAACGCCCATTCGTGATTCGGAAACAGTCGTTGCCGCAGCGGCTCTTTGATGGCGAACTGAGCGACGTTGGACATTCTTTAGTGGATTGATCCGGATTGTTTACAGGGTAAAGCGCGCGGATTATAGTTGCCGCGCTTCTTAAAGCAAAACGCAATTAACCCCACAGAGCATTCAACTTGCGGAACAAGCTGTCGGCTTGTTTCATCTTTATTATGTTAGTGATGCAAGCGGTTTTTTTGCCTCACTTCTATTCGGGAGAATCATCATGGATTTGACGGGAATACTTCAAGACGCGCTGAGCGGTAATAACGTAAGCCAGATCAGCCAGGCCATCGGCGCTGACGAAAGCTCCACCAGCAGCGCCATTCAGGCAGCGTTGCCAATGTTGCTGGGCGGATTGGCAAACAACAGCGCCAGCGAATCGGGAGCAGCGGGGTTGGCGGGAGCGCTTGATCGTGACCACGACGGCAGCGTGCTGGATGACATCGGCGGATTAATTGCTGGACAGTTTGGCGGTAACGCAGCCAACGGCGCAGGCATTCTGGGCCACATCTTCGGTGGAGCCACACCGACAGTTGAACAAGGCGTCAGTCAGGCCAGTGGCTTGGACATGAGCAAAGTTGGCCCCTTGCTGGCAATTCTGGCTCCCATCGTCATGGGTGCAATTGGACGCGCACGGCAAAGCGGCGAAGTCGGCACATCCGACCTAGGCGGTTTTCTTGGCGGAGCGGCGCAGCAAATGGGCGGCGGCCAATCTGGCTTGATGGGAATGCTCGGTGGATTGCTGGATCGCAATCACGATGGTTCAGCAGTGGATGATGTCGTCGGAATGCTCGGCGGCATGCTTGGCGGAAGACGGTAAATTTTCCGGGTGCGCAGTGCTTCCAGCCTGCGGGCTTGGCCGAGTGCCTTTTTCTTTCGATGCGACACATCACAAGGCACGCAGGCAATGACGCACTGCGCACCCGGACTAATCAAAATGTCTGATTTTAAATACCAGCACGGACGACTCAGTTACCTGAAGAAATCCACCGGCCAGGAGCGCGGCCACGAAGATTGGCAATTGACGCGCAATCGTGATGGTTCGGTCACCATGCACTGTCTGGCGATGACCGATGATTCCCAGATTGTTCGCGATGTGACGTACACGCGTGGCAGAGATGGCCGACCGGCAGATGTTTTCGTCCGGCTGCAGGTCGCAAATCGTCTGGTTGGCACAGGATATTTCCGAATTGAAGGCAACACGCTGGTTGCCGTCACCGACAGCGCCGAAACAGGTCACAGCGTTCAAATCGTCAATATTCCCACCGATTATTTCTCTATCGTTACTCAGGCCGTGATGCTGGACGGGTGGGCGATTTTCAATTACGACCGTGCGCGAGAAGGCGAACAGAAGCGAGCGGTTTACAACACTTCTACGCGCCGGGACGGAACGGATGGCCCCCTTGGCCGACTCGGATTTTTTCGCCTGAACATGCTTGGCGTAGAAGAAGTCACCGTTCCCGCCGGAACGTTCAAAGCCGCTCACTTCACCATTGATTCCGATGAAACGGAAGTTTCGACTTCTCATCTGTGGGTCGCAGGCGAAGACAAAATTTTGCTCCGATACGATTGGGGCGTGATGGATTACGAATACGTGCTGACTTCGTGGAAGACAGAGAAACGGTAGCGATAGACAACAGGAGTGAAGATGGCTGCTAATAAGGTACTTGATCTGAAAACATTTGTTCCCGCAAAAGACTTCGAGCTTTCCAGACGTTTCTATCTCGATCTGGGATTTCGTGAGAATTGGGGCAATAAGGAAGTATGTGAACTGGAGATAGATGGGTATCGGTTTCTGCTCCAAAATTTCTATGTGAAGGAACAGGCCGAGAATTTCATGATGAGCCTGACGGTTGAAAACGCTGATGAATGGTGGGATCACATCAACAGCAGCGGGCTTTTGGGCAAATACCGCCCGCACATGGCCAAACCGCCTGCGCTACAACCCTGGGGGCTTCGCGTGCTCTATCTGACGGATCCCACCGGCGTGCTGTGGCATATTGCCGATCAGAGAAAGTCATAAGCCCAAACACAACTATCCATCAGCAAAAGTAGTCTGGTAAAGATAAGGAAGGTTCGATGCTGCAATGTCTCCGGAATCTCAAATCAACTCGCATCCTTGGAATGTTCGCTCTTGTCTGCGCAATGGTTGCAACAGACAGCGTCCAAGCCCAGAAGGCGATGAATGGTCGCATGCTTCGTTTGCTTCTGCGTGACGGCAAGGTATTGGAAGGCCGCCTTTCCGCTGGCGGATTCAGGGTCAATGGAGTGTCTTCCCGTTCCGTGGATGGGCAGGTGCTGCTTTCCATCAATCTGGGGGATGATGCCAGCCCGCGCGAAGCGGAGCGGATCACCGCCGATCTTGCCGCCGTTCATGGATCAGACCGCGCAGCCCGCGACGCGGCGGTTGCGGAACTGACAGACATAGGGCTTCCAGCGCTCACGCCGGTTTTGAATGCTTACAAAGATCGAGACCTGCGCGAACCGGACGCTCTTTACCGCCTGTTTGGCCGTTTGATGCCTGGCTATGCGGATGTTGCGGATCGTTCACTTGATCTGATTCGGTTGAAAAACGGAGACGCCGTTCGCGGACAAGTGGGTGCAGAGTCATTGGCGATACAGCCGTCCGGCGGTTCCGAAGTGAAAATTCCTCTCTCTACGATTCGTTCGCTGGCGGTTCGGCAAGCCAGGATCGAGAAGAGTTTTGAGTTGCATTCGCTGCGGCACTGCACACAGATCGAGTTCCTGGATACCGGCGTGGTGGTTGGACCCAATTCGCGCGTAGAAGTGACAGCCGCCGGGTTTGTGCGACTTTCTTTTGGCATTGATGGCTGGGCTTCTGATCCCGATGGATTGAAGGTGCCGGGACCGAATTACAAAACGAATCTGGTGGATGGATTTCCCTTTGGAGCCGTGGTCGGCAAAGTTGGTGTTACCGGATCGCGATTCTTTGTGGGCCGTCAACTGGACAAAACCGGATTGGGTGAAGGTCGCCTTTATCTGGCGGTGAACGACAACGGCCATTGGCAAAACAACATCGGCAGCTTTCGTGTGAAGCTGCGCGTCAGCGACGCTTACGACGTCAGCGACCCGCAATAGGATGAAACTATGGCAGACGATCATTCAAAACAGGCTGATGCAATCTGGCCGATCCCGAAGTTCTACTTTGAGGTCAAATTTGGTTTTGCGGTGTTGTTATTTCAGGAAGTTTCAGGGCTTGATGCCGAGCCACAATCGATAGAGTATCGCTCCGGGAATAACGCACAGTTTTCTGTGGTCAAAATGCCTGGCCTGCAGAAGTACGGCAGTGTGACGATGAAAAAAGGCGTGTTCAAGTCCGACAACAAGTTTTGGGATTGGTACAACCAGGTCAAGATGAACACGATAAAGCGCGAGACGATGACGATCAGCTTGCTGGACGAAAGGGGCATACCAACGATGGTGTGGACTTTGACCAATGCCTGGCCCACCAAAATTACGAGCACTGACATGAAGTCAGACGGTAACGAAGTTGCCATTGAAACAATCGAGATTGCGCACGAAGGGCTAACAGTCGCCACGTCGAATGGCCAAACGTAGAAGCTAAAAACGGAATACCACTGGGAGAAATGATGAATTGGATTGTCGCCAGGATGAAGTGGATTATGTTGGTGTCAGGTGTGTTGACCTGTTCAATGATTTTCGCCGCCATCGCACCGCAATCAGCCCTGCAATCCACGTTTGGCGTTACTCTGGAAGGAGCAGTGGCCGAAATCGTTGTTCGCAATTGGGGAGCGTTGATTGCACTGGTCGGAGCGATGCTGATTTACGGCGCGTATCATCCACCCAGCTGTCCGTTGGTGTTGACGGTCGCCGTCGTCAGCAAGCTAATCTTTATTTCGCTGGTGCTGTTATATGGCAGGCAATATCTCGGCCATCAGGCGGGCGTCGCAGTTGTCGTTGATTCCGTGATGGTGTTGCTATTCATTGCCTATCTGCTGAATGCTCGGCGTTAGAGACAATTACCAACCATGATGTCTACCATTGATTTTGATCCGTTGATCGCTTTCTTGCGCAAACGAGTCGCTGCGCTGTTGATTGGCTTGATACTGATTTGTGTTGGCGTCAGAGCGCAGAAACAAGATTTGGAAGCGGAGCCGTTGCGCCCTGTGATTGTGCAGGGAGCGATGCCCATCGAAGTTGAGATTCTGATCAAGCGCCTGGAAAACCCCAAAGAGGAAAAAGTCGGCGGCTGGACGTTTTGGCGAGGGATGGTGGATGGGTATCCGGTGATTGTGTCAAAAACCTTGAAAGGCATGTCGAACACTGCGGCGGCGACGGCAATTGCCATCGAACGTTTCAAGCCGGCCGCCATCATCAATCAGGGAACGGCAGGCGGGCACGATTCGCAGCTAAAAGTTTTTGACATCGTTGTCGGAGAATCCGCCATCAATCTTGGGGCATTCAAAACGGCACACCGCAAATCCGGCGAGGGAAGCGATTCTGTCGAATGGGTTCCGATGGATTTGCTGGCTTCCGAAGGCAGCGCCGGAGAAGACCCCAACGCCCGCACTATGCGGCGGTTCAACGCGGACGAGAACTTATTGGCGGCGGCAGACAAAGTGCGCGCTTCATATCGCAAAGGACAGGTGGTTCGGGGCGTCATCGGTTCCAGCGATATTTGGAACAGCGAACTTGATCGCATCAACCGGTTTCATAAACAGTTCAATACTTCCGCCGAAGAAATGGAAACTGCTTCTGCTGCGCAGATAGCAGGACTTTTCAATGTTCCTTTCCTTGGGATTCGAGTGCTGTCCAACAACATTACCAATGCAGGAAAGTATGACGGAACAACTGCGCTGGCTTGCCAGGAATATGTGTTCGAAGTCGTGAAAGCTTATATTTCCACTAAACTGAAACGCTAATTCTCATTTCCCCTGTGTTCACCACGAAAGCTGTATGCGACTGCTTAATCGTTCTGATGTTCAACATTCGCTTTCGATGCGAGAAGCGGTCGAAATCGTCAAACATGCCTTTATTGAACTTTCCAGCGGCAGCGCCGATAGCCCTCTGCGCACAGCCGTTCCATTACAAAAGCACGACGGGCTGACACTGTTTATGCCCGCTTACCTGAGCGAAGCCAACGCGCTGGCTGTCAAAATCGCTTCGATTCACAACCGAAATGCCGAACGCGGTTTACCGCGGATTCACGCGCTGGTGGTGGTGATTGATCCGCAAACCGGACAGCCCGTGGCGATAATGGAAGGCGGGTATTTAACTGCGCTTAGAACCGGCGCTGCCAGCGGAGTTGCAACGGATTTGCTTGCACGCGCCGACGCCGAAGTCACCGCAATCATCGGAGCGGGGAAACAAGCGCGGCAGCAAGCGCTGGCCGTTGCTGCGGTTCGGTCAATCAAACGGTTTTGGATTTACGCTCGCCGGTCTGAATCTGTTGTAGCGATGATTGCCGAATTGCAGCCGCAACTTGACGCAGAGTTATTGGTCGCCGATTCCCCGGCTCAAGCTGTGCGTGACGCTGACGTCATTTGCGCGGCAACGAATTCGCGCACGCCGGTCTTTAATGGCAACGATTTGAAACCCGGCGCGCACGTCAATGGCATAGGCTCTTATACGCACGAAATGCAGGAAGTGGACTTCGCCACGCTTCGCCGCGCTTCCAGGATCGTTGTTGACCAGCGCGAAGCTGCCCTGGCCGAAGCCGGAGATTTGATCATTGCCATTAAGCGCGGCGAAATTCGGGCTGAGGATATTTACGCCGAACTTGGAGAGATTGCCGCTGGGCTGAAACCCGCACGCCAGCGCGAAGATGAAATCACCTACTTTAAATCGGTCGGAAATGCCGACCAGGATGCAGCCTTCGCCC
>CAYLJQ010000267.1:0-8866 GCA_964383955.1 uncultured Heliomicrobium sp.
GTTGCTGCTTTATTGCTGAGCTGCTTAGTCGTACTTGGTGCATATACCCCCGCATCAGCGCAGATTTCCGGCATGAAGTCGCAAACAATTAACCTTGAAGCAACGCCACTTTCAGATTCACAAGTGCGTCTGGTTTGGCGAATTAATAACCCCGGATATATCGGTGGAATCCGTATTTACCGTGCGCATTATGTGACGCCGGATAACTTCGTATTCCTCACTTCGCTACCTTCTAACGCATTGAGCTACATTGATTCTGGTCTGAAAGCGAAAAGTACATGGATTTATCGCATTCAAACCCAGGATAAAAAGCCTGCAATGTTGTCAGCGCCATCAAATTCAGCAAAGGCAACAACGTTGGCCTCTGGAGGTGACGGTACCAACCAGCAGAAAAGCGATGAACCGACGATTACGTCTGAAAATCCTTCACTGAATGCTATTCAGACGCTTGGTGCGAAAGCAATTTCGGCAAATCAGATTGAATTGCGGTGGGCGATACCCGGTTTGGCTCACGTGGCCTCATTGCGGATTTATCGCGCATCTTCTGATGATCCGAAAAACTACGTAATGATCGGAGCCATTGGGTCGAATCTCAATGTCTATCTGGATCAGGATCTGAAACCCAGAACGACGTACTCCTATTACATGAAGTACAACGAAAACAGCCACAGCGCGAATCTGTCGGCGCCATCCAACACGGCGACTGCCACGACGCCGGATGGCGGCGATCCGAATCCGCGCCGTCGCTACGAAGGTTTGCGGCCAAAGCCCGGCATTCCTTATGTTTTGCCGGATGGTGGCATTGGAAGTGCGATCCCGCTGGATGATCAGGAAAGCGAATTCCTGTATTTCCTCAATAAGTATCGAGCCGCAAATGGACGTGGACCGGTTCGCGCTTCGGTTGCTCTAACCATGTCAGCGGATGCTTTGAGCCGAGACCTCGCTCCTCGTGGCGAAATCAGCAAATTTGATTCAAATGGTTCCAGTCCCTTTATGCGTGCTCGCGCATTTGGGTTCCCCAAGCTTGAAGAAACCAAGTTTGATACGCTTGTTACTGCAGGAAGATTTCTTGACGTGGAAGCGTTCTTCAACTTCGTGAGACAGGCGCCTGAAAATGACGAAATGCTGCTCAGGCCTGAGTGGAAAGTCGTCGGTGTCGGGCGTGGTTACGAGGGTGGAAGTTACTATTGGGTTCTGGATTTTGCCGACTACTGGGATAAAACCATCCCGCTGCCAGGCGAAGACACAGATGGTCGTGTTGATGGCAATGAGCGTATTCGCACGCGTCCTCCCATTGATGCGCTGGCGGCCCGCGCCAAGTTCAGCGGTTATGGAGATGACGGGAAAGCTTATTCGCCAGTTCATTGCGATCTGGAAACCAAGGAATGCTGGCGCGACCCGGCTCCGGCTGGCAATCGCAGCCTGCGTGACAATTCGTTCCCGGAAAACATGATCGGCCAATGGCATGTGGAATATCAGATTGATGCGAGAGGCGTTACGCATTTCAATTCACCTGATAAATTCGATATGGCCGATTTCACGATGGCATTGCAGATCAATGAAGACGGAACCTGGGTGTCGCAAGGGTACAAGACTTATCAGGACCCGGTTCCTGCTGAAGCCGGTACCTGGAAATGGGTGCATGACGCCGGTCGCAACGAAGAGATCATTACCTTCTTCCGCGACAACGGCAAAGTGACGGCGACAATCCGCGTTCATGCCGCTCCCGGAGTGATGACTTTCTATGCGACGGATGGCGGTGATTTCTTCAAAGGCGCAAAGGCTGATGGAAATCGTTATGATGATCCGCAAGTCATCTTTACGCCGGGCCTGGGTTTCTTTTATACCTCGGCACCTGCTTTCCCAGCGAACATGCGCTGCACAACCTGCCCGCAAACGAATCCGTAATTTTTAGGAAGAAAAACTTCCCAAAATTACTGTGTTCTTTGGGCATAGGCTCAAAAAAGGCGAGAGAAGAAATTCTCTCGCCTTTTGTTTTGAATTGGCGCACTTGTTTGGCAGGCTGGGATCAGGCGGTTGGGCTGGCGTTAACGCCAGAGTCTGTTGCCTGTGCTAGAATTCGCTTCGTCAAAAAAACAATGATCACGTAACAAGCAGTAAGGAGAACGCTAGGAAATGTCTTTCCCACGGGCAAGCGGAGTTTTGCTTCATCCAACGTCTTTACCGAGTGGCAGCGGCATCGGAGATTTGGGAAAAGCAGCTTATGAATTCGTTGATTTTCTGGAAGAAGCTGGCCAAAGTCTTTGGCAGGTTTTACCGCTAGGACCAACCGGGTATGGAGATTCTCCTTACCAGAGTTTTTCAGCCTTCGCCGGAAACCCAATGTTAATCAGCCTGGAGGCCTTGGTCGAAGACGGGGTGCTGAAGGCTGCTGATTTAGCCGAAGCATCCAACTTTCCCCAGGACAAAATTGATTATGGAGCAGTGATCGAATTCAAAACCAGAATGCTGACCAATGCCCATGAGAACTTTGCCGCTCACGCTTCCGAAGAAGACAAAGCCAGTTACTTGAACTTCGCCAAACAGACTGATTGGTGGCTGGAAGATTACGCCACTTTCCGGGCCATCAAAGATCAATGCGCAGGGCAGGAATGGACAAAGTGGGAGCCGTACTTGCGTGACCGTCAGAATGATGCCCTGCATTTTTTTCGCGAAAATCATGCCGTTGAAATCAGCCGGCACAAATTTTGGCAATACCTGTTTTTCAAACAATGGTTGAAGCTGGCTGAGTATGCCAACAGTAAGGGCGTCAAAATCATCGGCGACATTCCCATCTTTGTAGCGCACGATTCGGCGGATGTTTGGGCAAGCCCACACCTTTTTCACCTGGATCAGGACGGACATCCAGCTTTGGTGGCCGGAGTTCCGCCGGACTATTTCAGCGAAACCGGGCAGCTTTGGGGAAATCCGCTTTATCGATGGGACGTGATGGCCAAAGACGGTTATCAGTGGTGGATCAAACGCATTCGAGCCACACTTTCACAGGTGGACATAATCCGGCTGGATCATTTTCGCGGATTTGAAAAATATTGGGCCGTGCCCGCTGGTGAAGAAACCGCCGTGAACGGAAGTTGGGAGCCTGGTCCGGGAGCAAATCTGTTCAATGCCATCAAGCAAGCCTTTGCAAATGCCGAAGGAGAATTGCCTATCATTGCGGAAGACCTGGGATTCATCACGCCGGAAGTTGATCAACTTCGCCATCAATTCAACTTTCCGGGAATGTATGTGTTGCAGTTTTGTTTCGGCCCTTCTCCTGGGGAAGACAAGAACAAGCCCTATAGCTTTGTGCCCAATTCCGTTGTTTACCCCGGAACGCATGACAACGACACGATCATGGGATGGTTTACTGCCGAAAACGGCAGCACAGCCAGCAGCGAAGACGTGCAGCGAGAGCGAGAATTTGTTCTGAAATATCTGGGAACGGATGGCAGCGAACTGAATTGGGACTTCATACGTGTGGCGCTTGCATCAGTTGCCAACACGGCAATCGTTTCTTTGCAGGATGTTCTAGGGCTCGGCAGCGAAGCCAGAATGAATGTTCCATCGCGTGAAAGCGGGAATTGGAGTTGGCGATTTCAAGCCGAAGATTTGACGCCGGAGCTTCGCGCACGCCTTGGCGAACTGACTGAAATTTATGGACGAAACCGCGCGCGATTGAAAAAAGATGCTACTCCGGAGGATCAACCAGACAGCGACGCGGCAGAATCCGAACAGGGCCAGTAAACGCCAAAAATGAACTTACACCCCGGAAAACTCTTATTGTTGTTTTTGTTGGCGCTTTGCGCAGCGATACCTGCCGTTTCGCAAGAACCAACGCAAAGTTCCGACGTCGTCAAAATCAACACGGATTTGGTGGTCCTGGACGCTCAGGTTTTGCGGAAGAAAGACGGGCGGGCAATCAACTCACTGAAGCGCGAAGATTTTCTGCTTTCCGAAGACGGCCAGCGGCAGGAAATTGTTCACTTCAGTCAGGACAGGTTGCCGCTTTCGATTCTGTTGCTGCTGGATTTAAGCGCAAGCGTGCGACCGGTCATCGAAGAAATTCGCAATGGCGCGTTGCAGGCGATGGAGCATTTGCGGCCAGAGGACGAAGTTGCCCTGATGACTTTTGCCGACCAGACGCGACTGTTACAGGATTTTACGCGCGACCGAAAAGTAATCGTCGAACAAATCAGCCGCACGTTGGAAAAATCCTTTGTTGGCGTAGGAACTTCCATTCACACTTCGCTTTACGATGCAGTTCTGCAAATGGACAAAGCCCACGACCGGCTCAGCCGCCGCGTCATCATCGTCGTCACGGACAACATCGCCACAATGCACAGCTTCACGAAGCCGACCGTTGCCGAAGTCAATGAACGCTTGCTGGAACACAGCACGGTCGTTTGTGGTTTGATTATCGGAGGCGAAAGCTCCAAGACACTGAAAATGTTTATGCGTGGCCGGGCAGAGAAGTACAACTGGACAGTTCGCGTGGACGAATTCGCTGAGCCCACCGGCGGCGAAGTGATGATTTCCGATACCGCGACCGTCAACCAACGATTGGCGGACTTGATCAGCCACCTGCGAACGCGCTACAGCATCGGGTATTCGCCAACCAATGCCACGCGCGACGGCAAGTTTCGTAAGGTCAATCTTTCTCTAACCGGCGAAACCAAAAAACGCGAAGGCGAAATCCTCGTCAAAACCCGCCAAGGTTACTTTGCCCGCGAGCATCAAAACACGCCAAAGCCAGATTGAGATTCAAGTCGTTATTCTTCTGCAAGGGATGTCACCTGATTTTCTGCCAGGCTTTCAATGGGCTGTGGTGATTTGAAATTCTTGGCTCGTTCCATGAACCAGTGGAGGCTGAACGCGATGGCCATTACCGCCCATAAGATTCCGATGCTCAAATACAATTCCCGATGTGCCGCGACGTCCCAGACGAAGGGATTGCCGACCAGCCAGCGACCGTAATCTTCACGCCACCAGTCTGGGTTATTCATAAATGCCAGCGTGCCGATCAAAAACGGAATCGTGGCCCCAAGGGTGATCAGAGCCAATGAGAGTAACCACGTGTAGTTCGTGCTGATCCGTTTCAGTAAATACCTTCTGAGCAGCGCCGCCGTTAGCGCGTAACAGAGCAGGTAAAGGTTCATCACCGTCAGCCAGCGTGTTGCACCAACAAAATCGTCTAAATTCCGGAAGTTGGGAAACATACGCCACCAAATCCAGCAGACGAAATAGGTTTTCGCGATCATGGCAACGGTCCAGGCCAGGCCGTTGGCCGAACCGCTGAAAAAGAAAAAGCTGAAATATCGCTTCAAACCTGATTCGGGAATGGCTCGCAATACACGTTGTCCTGGCCAGTCACGCTCGCTGACGGCAACCAGGATGGAAAACGCAAACAAAATATTGAACGAAAGCTGCCAGTAAACCATAGGGTCATGCGTGGATTCCACCCAGCTTCCCAACAAAGCTGCCGCTCCACCAATGATCCAGATTGCTGTCAGATATAGCCGAACTGGCAACGCTCGATTGGCCGATGCTGGTTTGATCAGCGCCACGGACAAAACGAACAACAGTCCAAGCTGAGAAGCGTAATTCAGGGCAATGATGCCCGTCCATTGCCAGAAATTGCCTGTGCCAACGGTGCTGCCGATGCCTTCCCACAGCATTCCGCCTGCCGTGGCCATTGCGCTGATGTAGCCAAGCACAAATTGAATGAACGCAATGAAGCCAAGGATGAATTTGAACGCGCGGCTAACCGGCAGGCAGGCAACAAAAATTGCAATCTGCGTGCTCAAGGTGACGGCAACAACGCCGAGCGCCAACACCACCAACATCGAAGGTAGATCAATCCCGCGCAGAAAATACGTGAAGGTCAGGAATGGCAGGCACGCGCTGAAGATCATTACCGTTAACACAGCGGCGGCCAGCATTTTTCCGGCGATGATGCTGCGGGGTTTGATGGTGGTGATGAACAGCAGATCGAGATTGGTTTCCGAACGTTCCGCCGCCAGCCGCACGCCAGTATAAAGCGGCACAAACAGCATGCTGATGGCCAGCATAATGCCGAACAGAATCATGAACACCGTGCGCCCCGAATCGGAACTGAAACTGAGGTCGCTGTTGGTTAATAGGTAAATGCCAACGGCGACGATTTGAATTGCCAATAAGATAAGCAATGCGGTGATGACGAAGCGACTCTGAACGGCTTGGCGCAATTCTTTAATGACGATCGGATTCAGCCAGTCGTTGATACGCAACGCCAGACTTTCTTTTGGCTGCGCGGGAGGTTGGGCTGAGTTGGTGATTTCGGCTTCGGCTGTCATTGCACAACTCCTTTGGTCACGTTCATGAAGATTTCTTCCAGGTTGGCGCGTTGCTGTTTGAATTCCACGACGCGATAGCCACGCGCGATCAAGGCCGACAACAACTCCGCGCAGGCTTCGTCTGTGCCGCTGACTTCCGCCGCGACTTCTTCTCCGACAAAGCGGGAAGATTCAATGTGCGGCATTTGCAGTAAGTCGCGGTGAAGTTCTTCCTGCCGTCCGAGTGTGCGAATCAAAACCGTTCGGCGCGGGACACTGTCGCTGAGCAAATCGCCTATGCCACCCGCCATCAGAATTTTGCCGTGTTCGATGATGACTGCGCCGTGACAGATTTCTGCCAGCTCCGTCAGGATGTGCGAACTGATCAAAATGGCTTTGCCCTGCGAAGACAGCACGCGCAGCAGTTCGCGAAGCTCGATGCGTGCGCGCGGATCAAGCCCCGCCGCCGGTTCATCCATAATCAGCACTGGCGGATCGTGCAGCAGTGCGCGCGCCAGCGTTACGCGCTGTTTCATTCCTTTGGACAGTGCGACCAACATCTTTTCCCGAATGCCGCTGAGGTTGGTGAACTCTTCTATGCTTTCGACCGTTTGTGTGCGTTTTGCGCCTTTCAAGCCGTAAGCCCGCGCGAAAAAATCCAGGTATTCGTGAACCGAAATGTCGCGATGCGTGGGCAGAGAATCCGGCACATAACCGACCAAATGGCGCGCGCGTTCCGGGTCTTCGATGACTGAAACCCCGTCAATCGTCGCTTGCCCCGAAGTCGGTTCATCCAGCGTTGCCAGAATCCGCATCGTCGTTGTTTTGCCTGCGCCGTTGGGGCCGACGAAACCTACGACCTGGCCGGAAGCGAACGAAAACGACACGTCATCCACCGCACGCGTCGAGCCAAAATACTTTTTCAGATTGGTGATCTCGACTCTCATCGTTCACCTCCCACGCCATAAACCAGGTTGCGAGCGTTGCGAGTTTTGACGTTTTTCAATCCTTCTTCGACAAACGGCGCGCTGTTGAGCACAGCCAGATAACTGTTTGGTGACAACACTTCCTGTGGTTTGTTGCTGAACGTTTTGAACTCTTCCAGCCAGTCTCCGTTATAAGCCTGGCGCAGCTTTGATGTCGTTGCCGATGCTTTCAACTCTGTCGCTTTCAGCGAAGCTTGCGCTCCAGCAGCGATGCTTTCGGCGGAATAAATTTTCCCACTGGCGTCTGCCCACCACACCTGCGCGATTTCTGCGCCCAAGCCATTGACCAGCGTTGCACCGCCATCGGCAGATTGCCGAATGTTCAAACGTTCACGCCGCGCTTCATTTTTTTGCAGCTTGAAAAACGCCGGGACGCGCGCCGCCACCCATCCTGTATCCAAGTGCTGATCATTCGTCCAATCAATCGTGCGTTCGGGAACTCTGCGGCGGTAATCCCAGCCCTGGGGCAGTTGCGGGATCAATTCCGTGTCGTAGCTGAAGTGCAATCCTTCGCTGGGCGTAATCGGGGAATAGAATGCCGTCCAGCCGATGGTTGTCGCGCGATGAGCGGTTTCGTCCAGGATCGTCAACGCTTCGGTTCGCGCGACGGCATTCCAGCCTTCGCCGAATAGCGAAAATCCGGCAACGAATAAACAGGTCAGCAGCGAAATCGCCGGAATCGTCCAAAGCATCCAGATTTTCCGTTTCTTCTTTGCCAGCCAGATCAGATTGACCGGACCAATGACGATGACGAACAACAACATCAAGACGAACAGGCCGCGAATCGGCACCCCGAACTTTTCCACAATCTGAAAGGTTCGATTGATGTCAGCCAGGTTGTTAGATTCAGCTTGATCCTCTGCTGCATTATCCAGAGTCAGGCTTAACTGCTTCCATTGATTGAAGGCGATTTCTTTCGGATCAATCGAACCGGTGACAACGACCGCGCCGAACCCAATGTAAAAGATTGGCAGGTCAGAATGAGGCATGTATTTTGGCTCTGGAGTCGGAGCAGGCTCGGCTTTGCCTTCGGTTTCGGCTTCATCAGTTTCCACGAGTTCATCTTTGATGAAGCCGCTCCGAGGTTGCCACTGTGCGGGCGGTTGCCAGTTACCTGCGACAATCAATGTTCCGCCGCGTTCGACGTGCCGCAGCAACGCCAGTCGGACAGTTTCGGGCGCGGCATTCAGTTCGTCGGCCTGTAAAACGATTCCATCGAAACGCGCGTACGACATCCAGTTCTGGCTCCATTCAGAAACAGGAAAGTCAGGGGATTGCGTGGCAATCCGCCATTGACCGGAACTGGTCTTGAAACTTTGTTCGACATTCACGGAGTTCATCAGTCCGCTCTTGAAAATCTGCTGGCTGAGCAAAAGGCCTGGCCCTTCTCCGGGACCGATGTTGCCAATTTTTTCCTCGGTGATTGTCACTCGCTCTTGCTGTTTGACCCCATCAATGGCGATCTCTGCGGTGCCGCCATACGCGGGGAATGAAGGGCTAAACAGCGACATGGTTGCAGTCGCTTGCGGCGCAAGCTCTGTGGTTCTCCGAACCTCTTTGATGCCGGGC
>CAYLJQ010000268.1:0-8863 GCA_964383955.1 uncultured Heliomicrobium sp.
GCACGTCCGGTGGTGTGGGAGGACGGGAGCCGTGAGGCTCCCTCCTACCCGATTCAAGGAGAAGCTCAACCGATGAAAGTTTTGGTTACGGGCGGAGCAGGCTACATTGGCAGCGCCGTTGTCGAACGGCTGCTGAAACATGGCCACCAGCCGGTCGTGTATGACAATTTAAGCAAAGGCCATCAAGCTGCCGTTGCCCCTGAAGCCGCGTTCATTCAAGGCAATTTGCAAGACAGTGATGTTCTGACGCGCGCGCTGGAAGAACACCACATAGAAGCCGTCATTCATATGGCTGCCGATTCGCTGGTCGGCGAATCCATGGCGGACCCATTGAAATACTTCGGTAACAATACTGGCGGAGCGATGTCGCTTGTCGGCGCAATGCTGAAAGTCGGCGTCAAAAAAATCGTGTTATCTTCGACTGCTGCCGTTTACGGCTCGCCAGAAACAATGCCAATCACCGAAGACACTCCGCAAAAGCCGACCAACCCTTATGGCGAATCCAAGTTGATGATCGAAAAAATGCTGCGCTGGAGCGACGAAGCGTACGGATTGCGCTACGTCAGTTTGCGGTACTTCAACGCCGCCGGAGCCACGGAACGTTGCGGCGAAGATCACGATCCTGAAACGCATCTGATTCCAAATGTGCTGCGCGTTGCCGCTGGCAAAGCCGAGCACGTAAAAGTCTTTGGCGAAGATTACCCAACGCCGGACGGCACTTGTGTGCGCGATTACATTCACGTGATTGATCTGGCCGACGCGCACATTCTGGCTTTGAACGTGATGGAACGCCGCAGCGAGATTTACAACCTGGGCTACGGAAGCGGCTATTCGGTTGCGGAAGTCGTTGAAATGTCCCGGCAAGTTACCGGCTGCCGGATTCCAACGGAAGCTGCGCCCCGGCGAGCAGGCGATCCGCCGGTTTTAATCGCCAGTCCCGACAAAATCATGCGCGATTTGGGCTGGAACCCTCGCCACAGCGAACTTGATCAGATCATTGAATCTGCCTGGCGATGGCATCAGGCGCACCCCCAAGGCTACGAAAATGAATAGGTGGTAGACGGAGGACGGTAGCGTCGGTGAAGCTCTTCCCAGCCCGATCTCCCATTTCCTAACTCCAAAGCAATGAGAATTATCGCTGGACAATACAAAGGCCGCCGCTTGAAAGCGCTGGAAGGAATGGCGGTTCGTCCGACTTCTGACCGTATGCGCGAGACGCTCTTCAACATTCTGGCTCCGTGGATCGAAGACGCGCGTTTTGTGGATGTTTGCGCCGGATCAGGAGCCGTTGGCATCGAAGCGCTTTCACGCGGAGCGGCGCACGTCACCTTTATTGACTCTGCGCGCAAATCTGTTTCAGTCATCAGCGAAAACTTGCGGCATTGCGGCATCACGGAAGATTTCAAACTGGTTTCGCGTGATGCTGTGACGGCAATGAAATACTTCGCGCAGGAAAAACAGCAGTTCGATATTTTCTATTTTGATCCGCCCTACGATTCCGAAATTTATTCGCCTGTGCTGTGGCAAATCGCGCAAAACAATCTGCTGGCTGAAGACGGCATTGTCATTGTCGAACATCGCCGACAATTGCCGCTTGCGCCGAATTACGACGATTTGCGTCCATATCGGGAACTGATTCAAGGCGAATCCGTGCTGACGTTTTTTCGGATGGAAGTGCCCGCAACAGCATCTGACACTTCCGACCTGCCTCCTGCCGCCTGAGAAAGCCTGCAAGTTCAGCCTCCAAAACCCGTCAAAGTGGTAAACCGGTAAGTTGTGGTAAAGTTTGAGCCGGATTCCAACAAGATTCAAAACCAAGAGGGTTGAAAGATGTTTCGCTGTACTCTGAAGTTAGCCGTTTTTTTCGTCGTCATTTCCGCCGTAGCCTTCCTCAGCGCAATCGGCTCAAAAGCGCAGAGCGGGCGTGGTCGCACGACGCCCACGCCCACGCCAAAACCGACGCCGAAACCTGCCGTGCCGATTACGACAGTGCTGGGAATCCCTGATGGCGGAAAGCTGGCTCGGCCACAAGACCAGGACCCAAACAATCCGGTTACTTCGCGGTTTACATTGAGAAACGGGTTGACCGTTGTAACGAAGGAGAAACATTCGTCGCCGTTGGTGGCAATCAACGTCACGGTCAAAACAGGGATATTGAATGAATCTGATGACAATGCTGGAATCGCGCGGCTGACGCAAAAAGCAGTCTTGCGCGGAACGGCTGCGCGCAACGGCGCAGCGATGGAAAAAGAAATCGCCAGACTTGGCGGTTTGCTGACGTCAAATGTTGGTTACGACCAAACTTCGTTTACGATGATTGCGGCTGCGGAAAGTTATGGGTCAATGGTGGAATTGCTGGCAGATCTGATCCTGCATCCAGCCTTCAAGGAAGACGACGTAAAAAAAGCCGCCGCTCAGGTCCTGCTCGAAAGCAAAGCGGCGCAAGGTCACGTTGAAACGGCAGCAATGGAAAAACTATTCGCTGCCGCTTTCACAACGCATCGGCTAAAGCGCGGAAGCGCCGTTTCTGAAAGTTTTCTGGCCGCGGCCACGCCCGCCCAGGTGCAATCGTTTTATCAAGCACACTATCAACCAGCAAATACGACTGTCACAGTTCTGGGCGATTTTTTTACCTTGAATGGCCTGGGGCAAGTGCAACTACGGTTTGGCGAATTCAAAGCGGCAACCGGAAATCCGCAAGCGGGAGCCGGGAATCGGGAGTCGGGAATCAGCGGACAACAATCAGCAATCAGCAGCAAACCGGCAGCTACCAAACCATCCGCGGCTGGAAATACGCAGAAACCTGCGAATATCCCTTTGAACAGTTCTTCTTCGACGACTGCCGCCACGCCATCAAGTACAGACCAATCCGCAATTCGCAATTCGCAATCCGCAATCAACGCCTCCACTTTGGAAGAAGCCGCGCAAGACAAACTGCGTTACGGCAATGCGCGCGCAGACATCAGTCAAAGTTTGGTGACGGTCGCGTATCGCGTCCCATCATTCAAAGCCGACAAAGAAGGGTTGAAGGAAATGGCCGTGCTGGAAGTGTTGGCCGCCGTGGTGGGGTTGGGCGATGGTTCGCGATTGAATCAAGGGCTGCGCGATGGGTTGGCTTCACGCGACAAGCTGAGTGTGGCGAGCGAAGCGTCCATGAATTATCAACCCTTGCCAGGGATCGGAATGCTGGCGGCGCAAATCCGCGTTGAACCTGACCGCATTGATCGCGCCGAAGCCGAATACTTTCGTGAAATTGAACGCTTCCGCCGCGAAATCATCAGCGAAGGCGAATTGCAGCGCGCCAAAATGTTGCTGGAAAGTGCGCATTACGATTCGATGATGAAGTTTGAACATGAAGCCGAATTGCTGGCCAACTACCAGGTGCGGTTTGGCGATTGGAGGCTGTTTGATTCACGACCGGCCCGATTGCGAGCCGTCACGGCGCAGGATGTTCAGCAGGCAGCGGCAAAGTATCTAACGCTGACAGCCACAACCGTTGCCGAATACGAACCGCGTTCGGCGACGCCAAGAACGTTTACGCCTGAAAAGTTTTCCGAATTGATTGTGACGTTTGCTCCGGCGACGGTTCAGGCAATCAATGCCGCAGATGTCAAAGCAGCGTTGGCGTTGAAAACATTTCCGCAAGGCGCTGAGCGCAATCAGGTCAGCGAAGGGCAAAACGTCATCGTTGCTTCGGTGCCGTTGCCGATCAAGGATTATTCCGTGCTGCGAGGCTCCCGCGCGTATGTGCGCGAAGACAAATCTCTGCCGATGATTTCCATCAGCGTTTTGTTCCAGGGTGGGCGGCTGGTCGAAGAGCAGGCGACCAGTGGTGAAACCGAGTTGATGTTGAGAACGATGGCTCGCAGCACCACCACGCGCAAAAGTGATTTGATTGCGCTGGAACTGGAAAGTTATGGCGGCCAGCTTCGCGTGGTGAACGAGCCGGACTTTTTCGGCTTCACGCTTGACGTGCTGTCGCGCAATGCTGAAAGCGCCGTCAAGCTTCTGCTGGAAATCGTCGAAACGCCTTACTTTGGCAAAGAAGAAGTCGCGCGCGAAAAAACGATTTTGCTGTCAGATCAGCTTCATCAACGAGACGATGACAAAGCGCGGGCTGATGAATTGCTGTCGGCATCGCTTTATCCTGGCCATCCGTATGGACTGCCCAGATTTGGTTTGGCCGAAGCCGTTAAAGGGCTGACAGAAGAAAAACTGGAAGAATGGCACGGCAAAACCATTAAACGACAATACCCGCTGGTCGTCGTGGTCGGCGACACCGATGGGTCGGCGCTGATTTCCAGAATTTTTTCCGAAGGCTTGAAACGCGGCGATCTGGACAAAGCGTTGAAGGTCAATTTACCGCCAGCGTCCGGTTCGGGGCTGGAAAAGACAGAACAACGCAGCCGTGCTTTGGCGACGCAAACGGTTGGCTTCCGGCTTGGTTCGGCAATGCCGCCGCAGGCAAATCAACCGGACGATTTCTTTACGCTGACCATGCTGGCCAATTTGGCTTCGTCGGGGAAGCTGGGCGAAAAACTGCAAACCGAACTGGGCTTGTTGAGTTCGCTGACCATCAGCCATGAACCCCGTTTGGCATCCAGCATTTTCAACGCGCGATTTGTTACGTTGCCCGAAAACGAAGCCAAAGCACGAGAAGCGCTGCAAGCCGAACTGCAGAAGTTGGCCGCGCTTCCAGCCGACGACGAATTCGAAGCAGCCCGCAATGCAACCATTGGCCGGTACGCCATTGCGCTGCAATCTCATTCCGTGCGCGCCTTGGAATACTCCAGGGCGGCGATTTTCGGACGCAAACCTTCTGACATCGAAGCGCAGCCGGATTCCATGCGTTCGGTCCGGAAAGCCGACATCAAACGCGCGGCGGAAAGTTTGAAGCTGGAAGGGCGCGGCGTTGTGCTGGGCGGAAAATGAAGGCGCTGATTTGGCATTCGCAAAGTCGCCGCATATAATCGCGCCTCATTTCCCGACGTTTCAACTTCAAAATTCCGATTTAGCCTTATGGACATTTTTCAATTCACGCGCGAGTTGATGGAGACGGAGTCTATCTCCTGGAACGAAGGCGCTGCCGGGCGCTGGTTGCGTGATTATTTGTCCGGCGCGGGGTTTGAAGTCACGACGCAAACCGTCAGCGATGACCGGATAAACGTTTACGCTCGAATTGGCGAGCCGGTCGTCACGCTTTCGTCGCATATGGATACGGTGCCGCCGTTCATTGGCTTTACGGAAGACGAGCAGAATATTTACGGACGCGGCGCTTGTGATGCGAAAGGCGTGATTGCGGCGCAGGTGTTTGCGGCGCAGCGCTTGAAAGACGAAGGGCTGACCAACATCGGATTGCTGTATGTCGTCGGCGAAGAAGATGGAAGCGACGGCGCAAAAGTCGCCAACTCGATTCCGAACTCCAACAAGTTTCTGATCAACGGCGAACCGACGGAAAGCCAGCAGGCGATTGCCACCAAAGGCGCGCTGCGCGTTGTGATCGAAGCCAAAGGCCGCACGGCGCATTCGGCGTATCCAGAACTTGGCGAATCGGCAATTGAAAAGTTGCTGGATATTTTGAACGACATTCGCCGAACCGATTGGCCTGCAAACGCGGAACTTGGCCCGACGACTTACAACATCGGAACCATCACCGGAGGCCGTCGGCCAAACGTCGTTGCCGATTTTGCCGCCAGTGAACTGATGTTCCGCACGATCACTGAACCGGACGAGCTTTACGACATGATTGTGGAAGTCGTCGCCGGACGCGCGGACATCAAACGCGGCTTTTCGCTGCCGCCGATTCACACGCATACGGTGAAGGGAATTGATATTCCGACCAGCGTCGTTCGCTTCGGAACGGACATTCCGTGTTTGACGAACTGGGGAACGCCAATGCTGTACGGACCCGGTTCGATCCACGACGCGCACACCGCGCACGAATACATTCGCAAACAGGATATGCTGAACGCCGTTGACACGTACGCGCAAATGACGCGGACATTGTTGACGGAACAAAGCTGAATTAGGGCCGCGCTCGTCAATGAACGGGCAAGTCAGTACCGCGACCGGTAGGAAGCGGGGATATTTCAAAACGGAGCTTACAAGAAAAATGCCTACTGCTAAATTCACCCACGAAGCCGGAACGCCGGAATACCAAGCCTCTGAATGGCTGATGACGATTCACAACGCATATCGCGAACTGGATTTCGCCATTTCCAATTCACCTAATCCTGGAGAATACGTTGAACGGCTGAAAGAACGGGTTCGCCGCGATTACGAACAGAACCGAGAACAAATGGGCTGGAGCGAACGCTCACGCGACATCGCCGAACGCTCATTGAATGTGGTGCTGCAAACTCTGAAATTGCCGAACATGTAAATGATGAACTCAGAATGATGAATGATGAGCTTTGAAATCAGGTCATCATTCATCATTCCGCCTTCATCATTGTCTGTTCCACTCACCTGACTTTCCGCCCGTCTTTCGTTCCAGCCGGATTTCGCCAATCGTCATCGCTTTATCAATGGCTTTGCACATGTCGTAAAGCGTCAGCGCTGCGACCGAAACTGCCGTCAGTGCTTCCATTTCGACACCGGTTTGCGCGCTGGTCGAAGCCGTCGCCCAAATCTGTGCTCCTTCGTCCGTCAGTGTGATCTTTACATCGGCGTGGGATAGCGCCAGCGAATGGCAAAGCGGTATTAACTCAGCAGTTCGCTTGGCAGCCATGATTCCCGCCAGCCGAGCGGTTTCCAGCGGGTCGCCTTTCGGAGTTCGCCGTTCACGAATTGCCGCGACGGTTTCTGGCGACATTTGCACAAAGCCGCTGGCTTCGGCTGTGCGGTTTGTTGTGGCTTTTGCGCCGACATCCACCATTTTGATGCGGCCTTCTTCGTCCAGATGGGAAAGTTGTTGTTCGGACATTGCAGCTTTGAAATTTGGATTTGAGGTTGGAAGCTCAGCCGCCAAGCGAAATCACTTCAACCAATTCGCCTTCGGCTACGCTCGCGCGATCTTCAAGCACCACAATCAGGCAGTCGGCTTTCATAAATGCTACCAGATCAGATGAGCCGCTCCATTTCAATGGTCCGACTTCGGCGCGGCCATCGCGGATCGTCAAGCGTCCGGGTTGATGGCTGCGGCGAGGCGGAGCGCCTTTGACTGGCTTGGCGGCATAAGCCTGAAAACGCGGCAGATGAATTTCGTTTGCGCCTTGCATCTTCATCAATGCCGGGCGAGCGAACAGGTGAAACGAAACGGCTACGGAAACCGGATTGCCCGGCAAACCGAAAATGATCTTGTCGCTGAGCTTGGCAAAGACGGTCGGCTTGCCCGGATGCATCGCCACCTTTTCGACAAAAATTTCCGCGCCGAGTTCAATCAGCGCAGGTTTGACCAGATCGTAATCTCCCATAGAAACGCCGCCAGAAAGCATTACGACATCCGCCGCTGCCAAGCCTGCTGCAATTGCATCGCGCGTCGCTGCAAAATCGTCATGAACGATGCTGCTGCTGACGACTTCGGCTCCGGCAGCTTCAGCGTAACCAGCCAGTGAGTAGGTGTTGGAATTGCGAATTTGCGAAGGGCCAGGCTTTTCGGCGACTTCGACCAGTTCGGTTCCGGTCGAAAGTAGGGCGACTCGCGGGCGGCGGGAAACCATCGGGTGAGCGCACCCAAAACTTGCCAGCACGGCAGAAACTGCCGGAGAAACCCGCTCACCGGCTTTGACCATCACATCGCCAGCGCGGGCTTCAATGCCGCGCGGCGTGATGAATTGGCCGGGTTGAACCGCCTTTTGAACTTCGATCCAGCCATCGCCGGGAACATTGATGACTTCGATTTGCTGAACTGCGTCGGCTCCTGCGGGAACAGGAGCGCCTGTCATAATTCGCACGGCCTGGCCGGATTCAACTGTGCCGTTAAAAGAATAACCCGCGGCAGCTTCGCCGATTTCTTTGAGCCTCGCCGGATTGGCTTCACTTGCACCTGTGGTGTCGGTAGCTTTCAGCGCGTAACCATCCATCCGCGCCCGGTCAAAAGGCGGCAAGTCCAAGTCAGACATTGCGTCATGCCGCAACACTCGGCCAACCGCATCCTTCAAAGCAATTTCCTCTTCGCCAAGCAGCGGAATGCGGTCGAGAATGATTTGCAGTGCGTCTTCGATGCGAAGCATGAGATTCGAAAAACAGAAAAGCCGCTTGCGTTGACAAGCGGCTCATTGAGTATTGTTTTTTATGATGAAATGGCGGAGCCGACGGGACTCGAACCCGCGACCTCCGACGTGACAGGCCGGCGTTCTAACCAACTGAACTACGACTCCGCATTATCAAACTCGCTGTTACCGGTGATAGGCACGGTGGGGCTCGAACCCACAACCTTCACCTTGTAAGGGTGACCGTCTACCATTGACTGTACGTGCCTGAACCCTTTCGAGCGAGCGGGCATCTTACTGTCCGACCTTGGGCCTGTCAAGACGGGCTGCCGACAAAGTTTGCGTTACTGGGAAATTATCTTGAGATATACTTCCGATTGTCCAACCTAACCAGGAGCTTCGACATGTCAAACTTCAAATCTTTTCTGGCCAGAACCATTTTGCTCGCCGTTCTGCTTTCAATTTGTTTGCCTGCGATTGCTCAAGAGAAAAAGCCCGATCAGAAAAAAGAAGACGAGGCCGCGACAATTCGTGTGGACACGGACCTGGTAACGCTTGATGTGGCTGTCGCCGACCGTGACGGCAACCGCAGCAATTCCGGGTTGCGACTTGAAGATTTTGTGGTTTACGAAAATGGCGTTCGGCAAAAAATTGCCAACTTTGAAGCCACGGAAGTTCCGTTCAGTTTGGTGTTGATGATTGACACTTCA